>JBOHCP010000313.1:0-6446 GCA_050698875.1 Streptosporangiaceae bacterium
ATGCTGGACCCAGCGGCGGGCGAGCCGGCCGGGCGGCCGCGACGCGTCAGCAGCAGCTGGCGCGCCGAGGAAGGTCCGGGCTCCGCAGGGCAGGGTGGTCGGTAACGCCGACCCGGGGCGACCCGCGGGATAGTGCCACAGAAAGCAAACCGCCCCCGGACTCGTCCGGGGGTAAGGGTGAAACGGTGGTGTAAGAGACCACCAGCGCCCAGGGTGACCTGGGCGGCTCGGTAAACCCCACCCGGAGCAAGGTCAAAAGGGAGCACGCCCAGCGGTGCTGCTCCTGCGCGAGCGCTCGAGGGCTGCCCGCCCGAGCTCGCGGGTAGACCGCTTGAGGCTGTCGGCAACGGCAGCCCTAGATGGATGGCCGCCGGCCCGCGCGAGCGGGCGCACAGAACCCGGCCTACAGGCCGACTCGCCCGCCGCCCGGCCGCTGACCTGCGACGTCATGCCCAGGTCGGCTTCTGATCTGCATCTTTACATGTCACCGCTTGCCGGCATTTTGCAGCTTCGCTCGGTCTCTGACGGAACTGGAGCGGAACTAGCGTCCTCGGCCATCCGCCTGTCTCATGGATCGCACATAGGCGCCTTCACTCGTGCAATGCCCGGCCTGGCCTCCGGCAATCGAAGTGGACCGGCACCACCCTCAACTCCGAGCAGGACTACGTCCCGGCTACCACCGCGGGCGGCACCAGCGGCGGCACCCTGCTCGACACCACCAGCACCGACGGCGACGGGAATGTCACCAGCTACACCTACGACGTCAGCGGCAACACCACCTCCACCACAGCACCCGACGGCGTCGGCTCTCAGACCGGCACGACGACAGCCCAGTACACCTCGCTGAACGGCCAGAGCTGCAGCGCGACCGCGGAGGCGTCCACCCCGTGCTCTAGCAGCCAGACCGGCCCGTCGCCGGTCGCCGCCGGAGGGGTTATCACTCCGCCGTCGTCGGCGCCGCCACAAGGCCAGACCTGGACCCTCTATGACACCAACGGGAACGCGCTGTACTCGACGACCGGCGTCTACCCGCCCGGCGGAGGCACTGCTTCCTATCTGCGAACCTCCTACGCGCTGTTCAGGGGCAACAGCATCACCCTGGGCAGCACCAACATCAGCTGCACCACCACGCCGCCGTCACAGTCGCTTCCGTGTGCCACGATCAACGCCGACGGGGTGGTCACCCAGCTTGCCTACAACGCCCAGGGCGACCTCACTTCCTCATCGACACCCGACGGCAATGGCTCCGAGCTCGCCACCACCACGTACACCTATGGCGGTGATGGTGAGCAGCTCACCACGGTGGCCCCGGAAGGCAATCTTTCTGGCGCTAACGCCGGCAACTACACCACCACTACGGCGTGGAATGCCGACGGCAAGAAGACCTCGGTCACCCAGGGCAATGGCACCGGCTACACCGACACCCCGAGGACGACCAGCTATGGCTACGATGCCAACGGCAACCAGACCACCGCCAGGGACGCCCGCGGCTACACCACCACGACCACGTTCAACGCCGGCGACAAGGCCACGCTGGTCACCGACCCGGACGGCAACGCGGCCCTGACCTGCTACGACGGCGACGGCAACACCGCCCAGACCGTCGCGCCTGTCGGCGTGGCCGCCGGCAGCCTCACCCCGGCTAGCTGCCCGGCCGGGTACGGCAACCGGCTGGCAGCAGATGCCACGGTGTCGACGTTCAACGCACTTGGCAAGATGGCACAAGAGACCACCCCAGCGCCGGCCGGCCAGAGCGGGTACAAGACCACCACGTTCACCTACGACGGCAACGGCAATGCGCTCACCACCACCGCTCCGCCCACCAGCAACGGCGGAAGCAACCAGGTCACCGTCAGCACTTATAACTCCGCCGGGGAACTCGCCGCCCAGACCAATGGCTACGGCACCTCGGCCGCATCGACGATCTCCTACTGCTACGACCCCAACGGCGACAAGACGTCCGTAATCTATGCCGATGGCAACGCCTCCGGCACCGGGGCTTGCCAGACCTCCTCCCCGTGGACCGCAACGTCGACGCCCCAGGCGAACTACCAGACGACCTACAGCTACGACTCAATCGCGGAACTAGGATCCACTACCGCGCCCAAGACCAGCGCGGCACCGAATGGCGCGACGACCACATCGACCTATGACCCAGCGGGCAATACGCTCACCCGGGCCGACCCCAACGGGGTCACCACAACCTGGACCTACACGCCCCTCAACCACCCTGCGACCGTGTCTTACTCGGGGTCATCAGCGCACTCGGTCACCTACTCGTATGACACGGACGGCAACAAGACGGGCATGACCGATGCCACCGGCACCTCGTCCTACGTCAATGACCCCTTCGGCGAGATCACCTCCGCCCAGAACGGCGCCGGGCAGGTCACTGGATATGGGTACAACACTGACGGGCAGATCTCGTCGATCACCTACCCGCTGCCTTCCACAGCCACCTGGGCCACGTCCGCCACCGTCTCGTACGGCTACGACAACGCCGGCCAGCTGACCTCGGTCACCGACTTCAGTGGCAACCAGATCTCTATCGGCAGCACACCCGACGGCCTGCCCGACTCGGTCGCCCTCGGGTCCTCCGGGGACACGATCACCGCCAGCTACGACAATACCGACGCGCCATCGGCGATAACGCTGAAGAACTCCGGCACCACGCTGCAGTCCTTCACCTACACCCACGCCCCATCCGGGAACATCCTGAACGAGACCGACACCCCGGCCTCGCCGCCGCCTACACCTACGACGCCCAGGGCCGGGTCACCTCCGACACCCCCGGAACCGGTGCCACGAACAACTACTCCTTCGACGCCTCCGGCAGCCTGACAGAACTGCCGACCGGCGGTACCGGTAGCTACGACTACGCCGGGGAGCTCGCGTCGCAAAGCCTGTCCGGCACTACCACGAACTACACCTACAAGGCCGACGGCCAGCAGTTCAGCGCCACCCAGGGGTCCACCACCGTGTCACAGGGCACCTGGAACGGCGCCGGGCAGCTCACCGCGTACGACAACACCGCCGCCAACATGACCGCCGGTGCCTACGACGGCAACGGCCTGCGCGCCTCTACCACGATCACCCCCTCCGGCGGATCTGCGCTCACCCAGGGTTACGTGTGGAGCACCGGCCCGGCGGTGCCTGAGCTGATCATGGACGGTACCAACGCCCACATCTACGACGCGGCCAGAGTACCGGCCGAACAGGTGAACATCTCGACCGGCACCATCAGCTACCTCGTTGCCGATGCCATCGGCTCTGTCCGCGGGGCTGTCAACTCGTCTGGTTCCCTGACGGGTACCATGAGCTACGACGCTTGGGGCAACCCGGCGCGCACTGGCGGCCTCACCGCCACAAGCCCCTTCGGCTTTGCCGGTGGCTATACTGACCCGGACGGTCTGATCTACCTCATCAACCGCTACTTGCAGCCATCGACCGGCCAGTTCATCTCTGTCGATCCGGCCATCAGCCAGACGCTACAGCCCTATGCCTACACTGGTGGGAACCCAGTATCTAACTCGGATCCGACTGGTATGGGGCAATGGATCAGCTTTGGCCGTTGGCTGACGCTTCCTATCTGCATAGGCGCGGGATGGTGGATGGTCAAGCACCCGTATTTCAAGTACTTCTTCTGTCAGCCTGTCTGGATGGGATGGTCGTTTTTTAAGTTGATCATGTGGCGGCTCTGGCTCTATTGGGTCATTATGGTAGGCCGACTATAGGCATATCGCAGCGAGGCTATGACCGCGCTGGTGATGTCAGGGCCCCTTGGGTGACGCAGCGTCGCTAGCCTACGGAAGCACGGCTCCGTACGAAGTTTTCGCTGGTAGAGGTCACCCCTCAATCAACTCGGAGTCGGATCGACCAGACAGTCTGCGCGCTCGCCTTTTGTGCCCCCGAGGCAGGCCGTCAGAGTCATTCGGCTTCCTTAGCCGAACGCTACTCTTTAACCCATGAGAACTCACGGTCCGATCTTCTGCAGGACGCTTGCACAGCCTGCTGCTTCGGCCAAAGATCAGCCGAGAGATTATGGACTATAGATCCTAGATTGGCTTATATATGCGATATAATGCGACGATTCAGATACTTTACCGCGCGGACCAGGACGTCCCTGAGCATGTCCGTGATCTGCTGCTGTCCTCAATTTCTCAGGACTTGAAGCTGAAACCTGAAGTGCTAGACGTGCAATACAGCTCGCGCAATATAGTTTACATATCTGGAATCCTTGGTGGGGACGATCTAGTAAGTCCACTGATGGCGGTGACGTTGCTGGATCGAGCCGTAATGCGGGCATTAATGACAGCTGGAATATTTGAGGAATTTGATGTGTCTCGCAGATCCCTGGATGCGGGACCAGTAGAGTCGACCAATCGCGCGGCCGGCCCGGCGAAGAAATTACGACGTGCATTGATCGGAGCTATCCGGTGCATTCGAAAATAGCCGTCGCTGGCGGGGTGCAGTACTTCTCCACGTTCCACGACTCCATCTTCCTCTCGCATAATGGAGCCTGCGGAAGACTGCGGGGTCAGACCACTAGATTACCAGTCTGAATGTCTGCACTACCGGGCGGGCAGCAATGCCATTTAATTAAAGGTCGGGCCGAATGTCAGTCCACATTTCCACGGCACGACAGGCTATGCGTCTGTGGAAATCGCCGTGAATTGACTGGCGAAACTCTGTTTCGCCCTGCCGACCAGTTCGTGCCCGCCGGGCCCCAGTTCTGCCTCCATCTGGTCTCGCAACCAGCAACAGTCGGTTCGGGTCGACGTGCGAGCAGTCCAAGACAGAGTGTCCTGCAGCTACGACAAATTGGCTGATCTGTGCGCTAGGTGGCGGGGCGATTGCCTTTGCACATTCCGTCCCGCCGACGGTGACCAGCAAGGCCCAGGACGTGGGTTGCAGTCGCGGAGCCCGATACCGAGGTCAGCTTTCCCTGGGAATACGCCCACGAGCATGTACAGCGCGGCGTTCGTGACCTTTGGCACATCCGGGTCGAGGTCAGGATCTGCAGCGCCACCTGGCCGTGCTCGAACAAGGTGAGCTGCCTCGATACCAGGTGACCATTTGGCTCGCGGCCGGAGCCGGCCTGCGCGAAGGCGAAGCCCTGGGACTGACTGTCCCACGAGTTGACTTCCTGCACCGCCGCCTGATCATCCAGGAGCAGGCGCAGGGCGGCAGGCTAGCTCCTCTGAAGACGAAGGCGTCTGGCCGAGTGATTCCGGCCGACGACACTATCCCTGGAGAAGATCACCGCGCACATGCAACGCTTCAACACCGGTCCCGACGGCGTGATTGTGGCCAACAGGTGCGGCCGAATAGTGCGACGCAACTCCTTCGGCTGGTGCTGGCGCCAAGCCGTCGAGGCGGCCGGCTTACCGGTTGGGACTCGCTTTCATGACCTGAGGCACTTCTACGCGTCAACCCTGATCGCCGCCGGGCTCCACCCGAAGGTGATTCAGACACGCCTAGGCCACGCGACTCTGGCTGAGACCATGGATACCTGCGGCCACCTGTTTCCTGAAGCCGAAGACACAGGCCGTGGGGCAATCGACGCGATGCTTCGTGCGGCTCCGGCGGAACTAGGGCGGAACAGGGAGTCAAAGTAAAGCGTCCCGTCGCAGGTCAGCGGCCACGGTGCCGGATCCTCCCTCAGAACCCGGCCTACAGGCCGACTCGCCCGCCGCCCCGCGGTCACCTGCGCGGGCCTGCCCGCCGGCCCTCAAGATCGCGCAGCAGTACACGGCCATACACGCCTCGATGCCCGGCGCTTCTACACAGCTGATCTTGGGCGTGTCGGGCTTCACTGTCAGGCAAGTGCCGTGCAAGGCTGTTGCATGAAGGCAGCACGTTTCTACACACATCCGCACGGCACCCGATCCCGATACCAGGCGGGCTACCCGGGCCGCGAATGCCGGGCCGCGAACGCCGCCTACCAGAAGGACCGCGGCGAGAGGCACGAGGTGACGGCGCGATCCGGTCGCTGATCCGGCACCGGGAAGAGATCACGGCAGAACACCGCGCAGCCATGCGTGAGCTGGCCGACGGCGACGATGCAGCCGCCTAGCTAGGGGCCGGGCGTCCCCGGACATGGATCGCCCCCCCCGCTGCGACACGAGGGGTCAGAACCGAAGACGGCAACGGCAGTACTTCTGAGGCCACCCTAGCCGCTGGTGCTGACGAAGTCGCTGACCCGCGCAGCCCGCGGGTGCACGACAGCTTTGTTGGAGATGATCTTGCCCGAGCCTGGTGACCTTCGGGTCTGAGTCGCGGTGTCTGTCAGATGGCTGCCCGAAGCCCGGCGAAGCGGCTAGCAAGCTTGGGTGGTTGTGGTCTTTGATTTTGAGTCAAGTCTGGTGTTTTCCGGTCGGTTTTGCCGGGTTGCTGGCCGCGGGGGTCAGGCGGCGAGGCCGGCTTGGGTGGCGAGGTCGTTGATC
>JBOHCP010000314.1:0-6421 GCA_050698875.1 Streptosporangiaceae bacterium
GCGCGACGGTGCCCGCCGGGTCGGCCGCGGGCGCGGCGACGACGCGCGCCGGATCGGCCGTCGGCGGCGTGGCCGCCCCGAGCCCGCGCGGCCACCAGTGGTTCTCCCAGCCCTCGGCGTCCCAGATCGGCCGCAGCCGGGGCAGCACCTCCGCGGCGAACAGCGAGATGTTCTTCTCGGTCAGGTCACGCGGCATCGAGCCGTTCTGCAGCATCACCAGCAGGTTGCCGATGCGGAACTCCCGGACGAACGCCTCGATCTGGTCGGCGACGGTCGCGGGACTGCCGACGATCGCGACCTGGCTGTCGACGATGTCCCGGTAGGTCGCCGTCTTCATCCGGGCGAGCATCCCTTCGGGCCCGCCGCCGCGCAGCATGCCCTCGATGGCGGCCGGCTCGGCGTACCCCGGCACGGCCATCGCGGTACCGGGGATCGCGCCGAGACCCGACCGGTAGTGCGCCTGCAGGTGCTTCCCGTACTCGCGCTCCGCCCGCTCGTCGGTCTCGGCGACGGCGACGACCTGGAGAAAGGCGAGCCGGTACGGATTGAGGTCGCGGCCCATCTGGGCCGCGAGATCCCAGTAGCGGTCGAAGACCTGCCGCCCCACGAGCTTGGGCCCGTCCCAGCTCAGGTACACGAATGCATAGTCGTGCTTGAGGATGTCGCTGAGCGTCCCGGCCGAGCCGGTGCCCGGGATCCAGATCGGCGGATGCGGCTGCTGGATCGGCCGCGGCCAGATGTTGACCTGGCCGTACTTCTCGAACCGGCCGTTCCACGGGAACGGCCGCGGCTCCGCCCACGCCTTCAGGATCAGCTCCCGATGCTCGCGGTAGCGATCCCTGGTTTCGATTGCCGGCAGCGCGGCGTTGAGGTTCGCGTCGTAGCTCAGCCCGACCGGAAAGCCAGCGATCAGCCTGCCGCCGCTGATGCAGTCGAGCAGCGCGTACTCCTCGGCTATCTTCAGCGGCTCGCGGGTCTTGCCGAGCGAGCGGCCCAGCACGGCAACCGCGATATCGAGGCCCTCAGCCTGCGCGGCGCAGGCGACGGCGGAGGCCATCAGCGTGGGGTTCGGCGAGACATCGTAGGAGGACTGGCTGTGCTCGGTCACGCAGATTCCGTCCAGGCCGGCCCGGGCGGCGTGCAGCAGTTCCGCGTACGCCGACACGAGCGATTCCTGCATCCGCTCCGGCTCGACGATGTCGTACGGCGCCGTCACCACCGACGCGTGATGGTCCTCGAAGCCCGTAGGCAGGTAGCGGTACGGCACTTGCTCGAACAGGCTGACCTTCATGCTGCGCCTCCTGCACCGCTCGTATCCGGCTTTACTGCCATCGAGCGCCATAGTCAACGGGTGCGCACCACAACGACCACGGCTCCGGCTGGGCCGCAGCACCAGTCACCCCGTTCCCCAAACGAAAGTCGGCCGCCGAAGCAGCCGAGATTCGTTCCGGGCGGCGACCCGATGCCGCTGCTAGTCGCGGACCATCTCCCGCGGCGACCTGACCGCCTCCTGCGGCGCCGGCTCGACCGCGCTTATCCGGCGCAGGGCCGCCCAGCCCACCACGGCGCCGACGACGAGCAGCGCCACGGTCACGAGCAGGCCGTCGTGGTAGCCGTGCAGGAACGCGGCCTCCGGCGACGCGCCCGCGCGCAGCGCCACGCCCTGCCGGGCCCGCAGCACCGCGCCGATGACGGTGATGCCCAGCAGCCCGGCGAGCTCGCGGGAGGCGTTCTGCAGCGCCGACGCCACGCCGGAGCGCTCGGTCGGCATGGACTGCAGGACGGCGTTCGTGAGCGGCACGTTCATGAGACCCGCGCCCGCGCCGAAGATCAGGAAGCCAGGCATCAGGTCGGCGAACGTCGCGCCGCCGCCGAGCCGCGCCACCAGGTACAGCCCGGCCGCCATGGCCGCCATCCCGAGCCCGACGGTGCGGTGAGTGCCAAGCCTGGGCGCCACCTGCGGCGCCGTCACGGCGAACGCGGCCATGCAGATCGCCATCGGCACGAACGCGAGGCCCGCCTTGGTCGGCGAGAAGCCCAGGATGGTCTGCAGGTAGATCGAGGTGAAGAAGTAGATGCCGAGGATGCCGAAGGACCACAGCATTATCACCGCCGTGCCGCCGCCGAACACCCGCGAGCGGAACAGCCGGATGTCCACCATCGGCTGCTGGCTTCGCGACTCCACGACGCCGAACACGGCCGCGCCTGCCGCAGCCACCGTGAAGGCGGCGACGATCAGCGGTGCGGTCCAGCCCTTGTCGTGGCCCTCGATCAGCGCGTAGGTCAGCGCGAACATCGCCGCGGCGGAGCTGACGAGCCCTGGGACATCCAGGCTGCGCGCGGTCGCGGAGTCACCCGATTCCCGCATGGTCGGGATCGCGATCGCGAACGTGATCACCCCGATCGGTACGTTGATGAAGAAGATCCACCCCCAGTGCAGGTGCTGGCTGATGAAGCCGCCGATCAGCGGGCCGAAAGCCAGCGCCATCGCGCTGATCGCCGTCCAGGCGCCGATCGCCCTGGTGCGCTCCCTGGCGTCGGTGAAGGTGGCCATGATGATCGCGAGCGTGGTAGGCACCACGAGGGCCGCACCAAGGCCCTGCACCAGCCGCGCGCCGATGAGCAATCCGCCGCTGGTTGCCAGGCCCGCCGCGAGCGAAGCGAGCGTGAACACCGACAGGCCCGCGAAGAACAGCCGCCGCCGGCCGTAGCTGTCCGCCAGCCGTCCCCCGGCCAGCAGCAGGCTCGCGAAGACCAGGATGTAGCTGCTGACCACCCACTCCAGGCCGGCGATGGACAGGTGCAGGCTGCGCTGGATGGTCGGGATCGCGACGTTAGTCACGTTGTTGTCGAGATAGGTCATGAAGGTGGCCAGGCTCACCGCCGCCAGGATCCACCAGCGTCTGTCTTTCTGCTGGGGCTGCTGCCGGGGCCGCTGCCAGAGCTGCTGCCTGAGCTGCTGCGTGGGCATGAGTACCGTCTCCCGTTCGGTCCTGTACTGAGTCCATGTACGTCGTTCCTGTACGCTGTATATGTAGGCTAGTCTTACTTGTACGGCGTATAGTTGTCAACCGGTAGAGGCGAGTCGGTGGAACGGGTGACGGACAGACCGATGACAGAGCGAGCTGTGACTTCAGCGGTGGCTGAGGCCGACCGGCCCCGGCTGAGCAAGGCCGCCGTCGTCGAGCGCGGCCTCGCGCTGGCCGACGCCGAGGGCCTCGAGGCGGTGACCATCCGCCGGCTGGCGGCCGAGCTCGGCGTCACGCCGATGGCGTTGTACTGGCACTTCCGCAGCAAGGACGAGCTGCTGACCGGGCTCGCCGATGCGCTGTGGGCAGAGCTCGATACGCGGATCGATCCGCGGGACGAGTGGCCGGACCAGCTGCGGGGGCTACTGGAGTCGCTGGTGCACGTGCTTCGCAGGCATCCGAGCGCGTCGCAGCTGCTGATCGGCAGCGAGAAGCGGACGAGCGAGGCCGCCAATGTCGCCAGCGAGACCGCCCTCGAGGTGCTGGATCGCGGCGGCTTCGACGCCGAGTACTCGGCCGCCATCGTGCGCCAGGCCCTGTTTACCGGCGTGATGCTCGCGATGAGCGAGCCGGGCTTCGAGCCCGGCGTGACCGAGGCCGAGCGCGTCGAGCACCAGCGGCAGGCCCGGGTGCGGCTGGCGCTGCTGCCGCCGGATCGGTTCCCGATGCTAATCGCCGCCGCCGGACCGATGACCGCGTGCGACAACCCGGACTTCCACTACCAGCTCGGCGTCGACACGTTCATCGCTGGCGTGCAGGCACTGTCGCAGCGGGTCGCGGCGGCCCAGCCGGGCGGCTCCAAGGCCAAGGTCCGCCGCCGGGAGGGATCATGACCGAGAGCCGATTCCGGCTGACCGAACTTGACGATCTCCCGGCTGATCTGCGGGACCGCATCGGCGAGATCGCGCGCAAGTCGGGCTTCGTGCCGAACGTCTTCCGGGCTCTCGGCCACCGGCCAGCCGAGCTGCGTGCCTTCCTCGACTATCACGACGCGCTCATGGACCGGACCGAGGGGCTCACCAAGGCCGAGCGCGAGCTCGTGGTGGTCGCCACCTCGGCAGCCAATCACTGCACGTACTGCATCGTGGCCCACGGCGCCCTGCTGCGGATCCGGTCCAAGGAGCCCTACCTTGCCGACCACGTGGCCGGCAACCCCTGGCAGGCCCCGCTCGACAAGCGTGGCCGGGCGATCGCAGATCTGGCGCTCGCGCTGTGCCGCACGCCCGAGCGGTTCGGCGAGCCGGACATCGCCAGCGCCCGCGCGGCCGGGCTCACCGACGACGAGATCTGGGACGTCGGCGCGATCACCGCGCTGTTCGCGGCCTCGAACCGGCTCGCGCACCTCACCGCGCTGCAGCCCAACCCCGAGTTCTTCCTCATGGGCCGCGCTCCGGGGTAACCCGGCCGGCAGGCGGCCAGGTGCCGGGCGGAGTCGAACCGCGGGCTACCCGTCCGGCGGGCGCGTGCTGGCGGTTCGGCCGCGCTCGCGGGCGGTGTCGAGCACGTCGGCGAGGGACAGGTCTGCCGCTAGCGCCGCTGCTCGCGCGTCGGCGAATTCGGGCTGCACCGTGACTGGGGCGTTGTCCAGGAACCCTCGCTTCACCCGGACTGGCTGGCCGGCCACCTCGACGGTGACGGTGTCTCGCGGCAGCGAGAAGCGCTGCACCTGCGTCACCCGGACGCCGAGGGTCGTCGTCGCGCGGAAGAGGGCGCGGACGACCGAGTTCACGACGTCCGCGCTGGCCAGCGCGCTGACCACCTGGCCGGGCCGACCCGTGCGCATGGTGGCGGGAGTCAGCCACGCGTCGAGCGCGCCCGCGGCCTGCAGTGCTTCCAGCGCGTCCGGCCACAGCCGCGGGTCGAGGTCGTCGACCGTCGACTCCACCAGGGCGAGCGCGCTGACCTGCCACGGCTGCGGGGCGCTGACCAGCTCTCCGGCCACGACGCGGACGACGTTCGGGTGGTCCATCGTGTCCCTGGTGCCGGCCCCGCACCCAGCGGACCTGATGACCATCGGGGGCAGCTGGCCCCAGCCGGTTGCGATCGCGGCCAGCACCGCAGCGCCAGTCGGGGTGCACAGCTCCCCACCCGAGGGCCCGGCGCTCGCGGGCGCGCCGGCACCGGCCAGCAGCGTGACCACCGCGGGCACCGGAACGGGCAGCAGTCCGTGCGCCGTCCTGACCGAGCCGCTGCCGAGGCCCACGCTGCTGACCGTGATCGCGGCCGGGGGCTCGAGCAGCCCGAGCGAGTGCAGCGCGGTCGCGCAGCCGACCACGTCGGCGAGCGCGTCGAGGGCGCCGACCTCGTGGAACACGATGTCAGCCACGGGGACGCCGTGCACCTGTGACTCCGCGGCCGCGAGCAGCTCGAACACCCGGCCGGCCAGCCGGCGGACCGGCGCGGGATAGGCCGCGGCGTCCAGCACCCCGAGCACGTCGGCGAGTCCGCGGTGCACGACGCTCGGCCCGGCCGAGATGACGGCCAGCCTGGCCCGCAGCCCGTGCCGGCGGACGTCGGCAAGCTCCAGCGAGACCGTCTCCCCCGCCGCTTCGCTGAGCGAGCCGAGAGCCGCCTGGACGGCGCGGCTGTCCGCGCCCGCATCGAGCAGCGCCGCCAGGATCATGTCACCGGCCGCGCCGCAGCTGGCGTCGATCCAGAGTGCCCCGGTCACCGTGCTCGATCCGGTCGGCGAGCGATGCGGGCGGCGCTCACGGCCGCGCCGAACCCGTTGTCGATGTTGACGACGCTGACTCCCGGCGCGCAGGCGTTGAGCATGGTCAGCAGGGCAGCGACGCCGCCCAGGGAGGCGCCGTAGCCTACGCTCGTCGGCACGGCGAGCACGGGTACCGCCACCAGCCCGGCGATGACGCCGGGCAGCGCGCCGTCGGTCCCCGCTACTGCGACGATCGCGTCGGCCGCCGCCAGGGTGTCCAGTTCCGCCAGCAGCCGGTGCAGGCCCGCCACGCCGAGATCAGGGAGCAGGACCGCCGAACTGCCGAACACCTGCGCCGTGACGACCGCCTCACGGGCCACCGGCAGGTCGGAGGTCCCCGCGGTGACGACCGCGACCGTGCCGCGCGGGGGCGGCAGCGGTCCGAGCACCACCGTCGCGCCGACATCGTCGATCGACGCTTCCGGCAGCTGTGCCCGGCAGGCAGTTCGGGTTGACTCGTCACAGCGAGTAGCCAGAATCGCCCGGTGCGGATGCGCCCGCGACAACTCGGTGAGGGACGCCAGGGTCTGCGCCGGAGACTTGTGCGACGCCAGCACGACCTCGGGATCGCCGGTACGGCGCAGGCGGTCCAGATCAAGGCGGGCGAAGCCGATGTCGCTGGTAGACGGGCTGCTCACGCTTTCATCGTGTCATAATCAGGTGTGCGGGACGGGTGGTT
>JBOHCP010000315.1:0-6400 GCA_050698875.1 Streptosporangiaceae bacterium
TGTTCTTCTCCATAATTCAGAAAAAGGTAATCTCGCCGAACGACTTCGCCAGCACGGCCGAACTCAGCACCACCCTGCTCGCCTTCATCGGCCGTTACAACAAGACGGCCAGGCCGTTCAGCTGGGAATTCACCGCCGACGACCTCACCGACCTCCTCGCCCCCATCAACGTCCACGAGGAAGCCGCCCGCCAGCCCGTCACGCTGCCCGAAGCCGCCTGACGGGACCCCAGACGAACTTCCAGATCCACCCACTTAGCGGCTGCCAACAGCGGGTTGGCGGAACGGAGTCACCAACAATGGCTCGCCACAGGTTCAGCTGGCTGTTCATCGTCTGGGTCGTCGTCGGGCTGGTCATCGCCTGGACGCATGCCTACATCACGGTGGCCGTGCTCAAGCTGGCGCTGACTGCACTGCTGGCCGTCTTCCTCTGGCCGCTGCTGCTGCTCGGCGTCAGCCTGCACGTCTCGTAGCGCTCGGGACTGACCTTCGAGCGCAGGGCGTGCGCCGGCACGGCGAGACCGCTCCCGCCGTCCCGGCCGCACGTCACGTACTCTCGCGAGCGTGAGCGCTACAGAGGAAACGGCGCCGGGCGCCGGCAATCAGGCCCGCACGGCCGGTCACCCCGATCTGGCCGAGATCAGGGCCGGGATTTCCCGCGGCGGCGCCGAGCGCTACCACCGGCAGGCAGCCGCGGCGCGCAAGCTGTTCGCCAGGGACCGGATCGAGTTGCTGATCGACCGCGGCTCGTTCACCGAGGACGGCGCGTTCGCGAACGTGCTGGCGGGTGACCTGCCGGCCGACGGCGTCATCACCGGCACGGCGACCATCGACGGCCGCCCCGTCGCGCTGATGGCCAACGACTCCACCGTGAAGGCCGGCTCGTGGGGCGCCCGGACGGTCGAGAAGATCATCCGGGTGATCGAGGAGGCGTATGCCACTGGCGTGCCGATGATCTACCTCGTCGACTCGGCCGGCGCTCGGATCACCGACCAGGTGCAGATGTTCCCCGGCCGTCGCGGTGCTGGCAAGATCTTCCACACCCAGGTCCGGGCCTCCGGGTCGATCCCGCAGGCCTGCGCCCTGTTCGGGCCATCGGCGGCGGGCGGTGCCTACATCCCGGCGTTCTGCGACTTCGTGGCCATGGTCGACGGCAACGCGTCGATGTACCTCGGCAGCCCGCGGATGGTCGAGATGGTGGTGAGCGAGCAGACGACGCTGGAGGACATGGGCGGCGCCCGGATGCACTGCTCGGTCTCGGGGGTGGGTCACTACCTGGCCTCCTCGGAGGCCGACGCGATCTCGGCGGTCCGGTCCTACCTGTCGTACCTGCCGGGCAACTGGCGGCAGGCTCCGCCGGTCACCGCGTCAGCCGATCCCGAGCCGGCGGACCTGCGCACCATGGTGCCGGTCAGCGAGCGGCGGGCATTCGACATGCGCAGGTACGTGCGCGGCATCGTGGACGCCGGGTCGCTGTTCGAGATCCACGCGCTGTGGGCCAGGGAGATCGTCGTCGGCTTCGCCCGGCTGGACGGTCAGCCGATCGGCGTGCTCGCGAACAACCCGATGTTCAAGGGCGGCGTGCTGTTCGTGGACTCCGCCGACAAGGCGACGCGATTCATCCAGCTCTGCGACGCGTTCAGCCTGCCGCTGCTGTTCGTGGCCGACGTGCCGGGCTTCATGGTGGGCACCGCGGTGGAGCGGCAGGGCATCATCCGGCACGGCGCCAAGATGATCAGTGCGGTGTCGGAGGCCACGGTGCCGAAGATCAGCGTGATCGTCCGCAAGGCCTACGGGGCGGGCCTGTACGCGATGGCCGGGCCCGGCTTCGAGCCGGATGCCACGCTGGCACTGCCCACCGCCAAGATCGCGGTGATGGGCGCCGAGGCCGCGGTGAACGCCGTCTACTACAACCGGCTGGCGGCGCTTCCGTCGGACGCGGAGCGGGCGGCGGAGACGCAGCGCCTGCGCGAGGAGTACGAGGCCGACATCGACGTGCTTAGGCTCGCCAGCGAACTGGTGGTCGACGACGTCGTCGAGCCGGAGGACCTGCGCGCCCAGCTGATCCGCCGGTTCGCGGCCGCGTGCGGCAAGGACCGCGGCTTCTCGCGGCGTCGGCACGGCGTGACGCCGGTCTGAAGTCACGACCAGCCGGGCCGGAGGGCGGCGCCAGCCGGCCGGAGGGCGCGTAGCTTCTGGTGTTCCCCTACTGAATGAAGGCATTCCATTACGCTGCGCAAGGTCAAGCGGGCACCAAGACATGGTGCCGGGGCGTGTAGCGGGCCGAGATTTGCCGAGATCGGCCCTACCATCAATGACATGACCAGCGTTTTGCTTGCCGAGGATGATCCGGCGATCTCCGAGCCGCTTGCTCGTGCGCTGCGGCGCGAAGGCTATGACGTGGATGTGGCGGCCGACGGCCCGGGCACGCTGGATGCTGCCCGGAATGGCGGCATCGACCTCATCGTTCTCGACATCGGCTTGCCCAAGATCGACGGGCTCGAAGTCTGCCGTCGCATCAGGTCCGCAGGGCAGGCGGTGCCGGTGCTGATCCTGACTGCCCGCGCCGACGAGGTCGACACCGTGATCGGCCTCGACGCCGGCGCCGACGACTACGTGACCAAGCCGTTCCGGCTCGCCGAGCTGCTGGCCAGGGTCAGGGCGCTGCTCCGCCGGGGGGCATCGGAGACCAGGACCGTGCAGGGCGTGCGGGTGGATACCGACGCTCGCCGGGCCTGGCTCAGTGACAGTGAGATCGAGCTCACGTCGAAGGAGTTCGACCTGCTGGCGCTCATGGTCGCCGAGGCGGGCAAGGTGGTGACCCGCGAGCAGATCATGCGCCAGGTCTGGGACTCCAAGTGGTGGGGCTCCACCAAGACGCTCGACATGCACGTGTCGTGGCTGCGGCGCAAGCTCGGCGACGACGCGCATAACCCGCAGTACATCACCACGGTTCGCGGCGTCGGCTTCAGATTCGAGCGCGGCGACTAGTCTTCCTGCTGGGGTTTTATGGTGGCAGGCGCGGACAGCCGGGAGTACGGGCAATGCAACGGCGGCTGCTGATCTCGATGGTGGCGGTCGCGATCGCGGCCGTGCTGGCGCTCGGCATCCCGCTCGGCTTCGTGCTGAGCCGGCTGCAGGTCAACGACGCCACCCAGGCGCTGCAGCGGGACGCGCAGGGACTGGCCGCCAACCTCTACCAGCGCAGCCAGGCGGGCTTGCCGGTCGACGCCAGCTACGCCGCGCAGCTCGGCCGGGAACTGGTCGGCAGGTACGTCGTGATCCGCGAGAACGGGACCACCCTCGCCCGGGCCGGCGTCTGGCCGGGGGCACGGGACTATCGCACCGGTACCGGGACCGAGGGCCAGGGCAACAACCCCAGCGTGCCGTTGTTCGCAGTGACCGTCGAGGCGGACGACAGCTATCTGTCTGGCAATCTCGCCACGGAGCTGCTGCTCGTCGGCGTTGTGGCGCTGGCGGCGGTCGGCATCGCCGTCGTGCTGGGACTGCTGTACGCGCGGCGGCTCGCCCGGCCGCTCGAGGAACTCGCCCGCGCGGCCGACCGGCTGGGCCTCGGGGACACCGGACCGCTCGGCCGGCGGTACGGGATTCAGGAGCTGGACCGGGTCGCTGAGGGCCTGGACGGCTCGGCACAGCGTATCAACGACCTGCTGTCGGCCGAGCGCGACTTCGCCGTCGACGCGTCGCATCAGCTCAGGACGCCGCTGACGGCGCTGTCCATGCGGCTGGAGGAGATGGTGGCGGCGGCCGACTTCCCCGCGGTAGTGCGGGAGGAGGGCGCGGCGGCGCTCGCGCAGACCGAGCGGCTCGCCGACGTGGTCGGCCAGCTGCTCGGCCGGGCCCGGCGGACGTCAGCCGGATCGCCCACCATGGCCAGCGTCGACGAGATCGTCGGCCAGCAGGTCATCGAGTGGGAGCCGGCGTTCCGGCGGCTGAGCCGCCGGCTCGCGGTCGCCGGCGAGAAGGGGTTGTACGCATTCGCGACGCCGGGCGGCGCCTCGCAGGTCATCGCGACGCTGCTGGACAACGCCCTGGTACACGGCGCCGGCACGGTGACGATCAGGACGTCGCGGACCCGCCGCTCCGTGGTCATCGAGGTCAGAGATGAGGGCAGCGGCGTCCCCGCCGACCTCGCGCCGCGGATCTTCGAGCGGAGCGTCAGCGGGTCGCCCACGGGTACCGGTCTCGGCCTTGCGCTGGCCCGGATGATAGCCGCAGCCGATGGCGGCCAGGTGGTGCTCGTCCGGCCGCGGCCAGCCGTGTTCGCGCTGTTCCTGCCGCACGCGACGGCGGACGCGGAGGAGCAGCCAGCGGTGGCCGGTCCGGCTTAGCTGCCCCGACCGCCGCTCGGTCATGGCCGGCCGGCCCGTAGGCTACGGCTCGTATGGATCAGCAGAATCTGCCCCGCGCGGCGGGCCCCGCCGAGATGGCTGCGGTGGCGTGGACGGCCGCGCCGGCCGTCGTATCGCCGTCCGCCGGTGCTGGCGGCTCCGCCGGTGCTGGCGGCTCCGCTGCTCAGCCGGCCCGAACTGCCGCCGGGCCCGCGCGTTCTGGGCGGCCGCCTTCGGTCGGCATGGTCGGGGCAGGCCAGCTGGCCAGGATGACGGCCGCCGCGGCCGTCGGGCTCGGTATCCACTTCCGGGTGCTGGCCGCGACCGCGGACGATAGCGCGGCTCAAGTGTGCGCGGACGCGCCGGTTGGCGACTACCGGTCCGCCGACGACCTGCTGGCGTTCGCGGCCGGCTGCGACGTGGTCACCTTCGATCATGAGCACGTCCCGCAGGCTGCGCTGGACGCGCTCGAGGCGGCCGGTCACGCGGTCTCGCCGTCACCCGCGGCGCTGCTGCTTACGCAGGACAAATTGACCATGCGCCGGCGGCTGGTCGAGCTCGGCGTGCCCGTTCCCTGGTTCGAGTCGGTGGCGAGCCAGGCTGACGTCGAGGAGATCGCCGACCGGAGCGACTGGCCCGTGGTGCTCAAGGAGGTATCTGGTGGGTACGACGGCCGCGGTGTCTGGATCTGCCGCAGCTACGCCGAGGTTGCGGCCGTGCTGGCTCACGGGGTGCCGCTGCTGGCCGAGGAGTTTGTGCCGTTCGAGCGCGAGCTGGCGGTCCTGATCGCCCGGTCGCCGTCGGGCCACGGCGCCGCCTACCCAGTCGTGCAGACGGTCCAGCGGGACGGGATCTGCCACGAGGTGCTGGCGCCGGCGCCAGCGCTGGCCGATCACATCGCGGAGGATGCCATCCGGCTGGGGCTGCGGCTGGCCAGGGATCTGGACGTCGTCGGCCTGCTGGCCGTCGAACTGTTCGAGACGCGCGGCGGCCTGCTGGTGAACGAGCTGGCGATGCGGCCGCACAACAGCGGGCACTGGACCATCGAGGGTGCCCGGACTTCTCAGTTCGAGCAGCACCTGCGCGCGGTCCTGAACCTCCCGCTGGGGGAGCCGACACTCACCGCGCCCTGCGTGGCGATGGCCAACGTGCTCGGTGTGGACGACCCTGACCTGCATGGCAAGCTGAATCACGTGCTGGCCGCCGACCCGGCGGTCAGGGTCCAGCTGTATGGGAAGCCTGTCCGGCCCGGGCGCAAGGTCGGCCACGTCACCGCGCTCGGCGACCACATGGCCGAGGTCAGGGACCGCGCAACCCGGGCGGCCCGCTACCTGGCCACCGGGAGCGAGGAACCGTGACCGGCGCGAGCTCGCAGCCCGGCGACCGACCGGTCGTGGGCGTCGTGATGGGCAGCGACTCAGACTGGCCGGTGATGCAGGCCGCCGTCGAGGTGCTGGACGAGTTCGGCGTGCCGTCCGCCGCCGACGTGGTCTCGGCCCACCGGATGCCGGTGGACATGATCGGTTATGGCCAGGCTGCCGCCGGCCGTGGCCTCCGGGTGATCATCGCGGGGGCCGGCGGTGCTGCGCACCTGCCCGGAATGCTGGCAGCCGTGACAACCCTGCCCGTGATCGGAGTGCCGGTCCCGCTCCAGCACCTGGGCGGTCTCGACTCGCTGCTGTCCATCGTGCAGATGCCGGCCGGCATCCCGGTTGCGACCGTCGCCGTCGGAGGCGCAAGGAACGCCGGGCTGCTCGCCGTGCGGATCCTCGCCGTGACCGATCCGGTGCTCTCGGAGCGGATGGCGGAGTTTCAGGCCGGCCTGCGATTGACGGCGCAGGCGAAGGGCGAGGCGCTGCGGGCCAGGCTGCGCGTCCAGCGGGCTGGAGCGGACCTGGCCCCGCAAGCAGGTGCAACCGGCCAGGACAGCGAACTCTGACGGCTCGGTTCGAGGGCCACCCACTGGACCGAAGGGTCCGACGGGATCCGTTGTCCCATCGACCATGGAGCACTTTCCATCGACTTCGCGCGCCCATAGCAGGCATATCA
>JBOHCP010000316.1:0-6313 GCA_050698875.1 Streptosporangiaceae bacterium
GATTGCCAGCCGCCGCGATGGGCACCACGCATATCCACCCCGGCGCCGCTCCGACGAACCTGCACCCTGTGAGCTAACCGGCGCACGCGCGCCGCCGGCCGCAACTGCCGGGGCCAGAGACTCATCGCTAACGTCCTCCCAGGGCCTCTGCGTCGTTGCGCCGTCGAGGGCCGCGAGCCGGGCCATTAGCGCGGCTGGATCGTGGCCGGACTCCCCCGGTGCAGCCAAGTCCGCCGCGAACGTGCGCGATTCGCGGCCGCCCCGGCGCACCAGCGCGCGATGCCCTAGTTCGCCTGATGCAGAAGACCCGTGCAGTCCGGGGGCCGGGCTCAGGCCAGCGGGTGTGGCACGAGTCGATCTCGACCCGGACGCCTCCGGCGGACAGCGCTCGAGGGTTGGGACCGTCTCGGAACGGGGCGTCCGATGTAATCGCGCCTGACAAGCGCCCGCAACTCGTCCGCCGAAGCGACCGTCAGAACCACGCCGTTATCCCGGCGGACGGCCCGGAACTCGCCAGACCAGTTGATCTCGTAGGCGTCACCCCAGTGCCAGCGCAGGTCCGCCAGCTGCATCCCGCGCCGTACAGCTGAGTAGTCGTCCGCTTCCTCGAACACAGCCGGATCATAGCTCTACTCGTAGCGCCTCGTATCGATTCGTATGAGATTGTTGCTGGTCAGTTAGCCTCGTACACGTGACCAAGATCGACCCGACCGGGCCGGTGCCGCCCTACAAGCAGATCGCCGAGATCATCCGCCAGCGGATCGCGTCCGGCCAGTACGCCAAGGGCGCCCGGATCCCCACCGAGTCAGAAATGGTCGAAACCTGGGAAGTAGCCCGCACCACCGCCCGCCGCGCAATCGCCCTACTCCGCGACGAAGGCCTCGTCGATACCGTCCCCCAGCGCGGGACATACGTACGGTAACCGAGAGAGCGCGATCCGGCCTTTGCCTGGACTGAGGCCCAAAGTGAGCTGGACCCAAGATCCGCGACCGGCCGGCTCGGTATGGTCGATTCAGTTGCCGCGACGCTCGGACTCGGGCCACTCGGTCGATTTACGACTTCACGACGAGTCCGCCACGGTAACCACGTGTTTAGAGGACTCGTCCTGAGCGGTCTGCGGCACGACGTTGGAGCAATGCTTGAAACCTGTGGATCTGCCGGGAGGGCAAGAGAAAGGGGTGTACCTTCCCGGTGATCGAGTCGTAGAGGTTCTCAGGCAAAGGCCGGCGGACCAACGCCGGCCGGGAAGGTACACCCGTGCCCGCAGTAGTCCCTGACCTTGCTGTCGCGCTGCCCGGCGACGATGGCGGTTCGTCGTCGGTGATCGACCAGATCGTGCGGGAAGGAGCCCGGCAGATGCTGGCCGCGGCGTTGCAGGCCGAGGTGGATGACTACGTCCGGCAGTTCGCGGAGGTGCGTGATGAGAACGGCCGGTGCCTGGTGGTGCGTAACGGCACCGCCGAGCCGCGGACGGTGGTGACCAGCGCCGGGGCGGTGGAGGTGACCGCGCCGGGGTGAACGACAAGCGCACCGACCCCGGCAGCGGGCAGCGGATGCGGTTCTCCTCGGCGATTCTGCCGCCGTGGGCGCGCAAGACCCCGCAGATCGCCGAGGTGCTGCCGCTGCTGTACCTGCACGGGCTGTCGAGCGGGGACTTCGTGCCTGCGCTGGGCCGGTTCCTGGGCTCGCATGCCGGGCTGTCGTCCTCGACGGTGACCAGGCTGACCGAGCAGTGGCGGGCCGAGGCGGCGGCGTTCATGACCCGGGACCTGTCCGGCGCGGACTACGTGTACCTGCGGGTCGACGGGATCCACCTGGGCATCCGGCTGGGCGAGGGCAAGCTGTGCCTGCTGGTGATGATCGGCGTGCGCGCCGACGGCCGCAAGGAACTGGTCGCCCTCGCCGGCGGGTACCGGGAGTCCGCCGGGTCGTGGTGCGACCTGCTGCGCGACTGCAAGCGGCGGGGGATGCGCGCCCCGGTGCTGGCCATCGGGGACGGGGCGCTGGGGTTCTGGTCCGCGGTCCGCGAGGTGCTCCCCGAGACCAGGGAGCAGCGCTGCTGGTTCCACAAGATCGCCAGCGTGCTCGGCGCGCTGCCCAAGTCCGCGCACCCGGGCGCGAAGAAGGCCCTCGCGGAGATCTGGAACGCCGAGGACAAGGACCACGCACGCGCCGCGGTGAAAGCGTTCGCCGCCGCCTACGGCGCCAAGTTCCCCAAGGCCGCCGCCAAGATCACCGGCGACGAGGAGGAGCTGCTGGCGTTTTATGATTACCCGGCCGAGCACTGGGTGCACCTGCGCACGACCAGCCCGATCGAGTCGACCTTCGCCACCGTCAGGCTGCGGACCAAGGTGACCAGGGGCCACGGGTCCAAGGCCGCCGCGCTGGCCATGGCGTTCAAGCTCATCGAGTCCGCGCAGCGCCGCTGGCGGATGGTCAGCGCCCCGCACCTGGTCGCCCTCGTCCGCGCCGGAGCGACCTTCGTCAACGGCAAGCTCGCCGAACGGCCCGAAGACCAGCCCGCAGCCAGCGACCCGTCCGATGCCGGCGAGCGGACGTTCGCCCGGGCTGCCTGACAGCCGCCGCGCCGACGGAGACACCCCCGAAATGCAGCACGACAGCGAATATCGTTACAGCCCGGCCCCCGCTCCCGGCCCCTGCCCGGAGCACCCAAACTGCCTGATCGTCTGCTGCCGCCGATTCTGGTGCTCCCGCCCCGTCCACGTCGGCCTTAACAGCCGCGGCCAGCCCCGCCGGTACTGCTCACCCGCCTGCCGCGTCGCCGAGCACCGGCGGCTCCGAGGCTGAAACCAGATGAACAACTAAAAGATCTTGATCCACAGGTATTGACAATTCCTCTTCGCGGGTCCGGTCGCTCAGCCTGACCGGCTCGCCGGCCTGGGACGGGAGAGTGAAGTCGGGAGCCTTGTCTCCGACTTGGATTCCGCGGGCCACGGTGCCTTCCTTCCGCGCCGCTGTCAGCGCAGGGTTCATCAGCGATGCTGATCTGCAGGCCGCCATCAGCTAACTTGCCGACCGGTTAGGTAATAGCCTAGCGTTCGCGCAAGGCGTGTTCCACGGCCTGTAGTGTCGCCCTTGGGTCGAGGAGGAACGAGATGAAAGCCTGGATACCCCTGGCTGGCGGAGTTGTGCTGCTCCTCGTCGGGGCGCTCTGGATCTTGCAGGGTTCTGGTGCGATGGGCGGCAGCGGCGGCATGAACGGCGAATCCCAGTGGCTCATAGTCGGCCTAGTAGTGGCCGTCGCCGGCCTGCTGCTGCTCGCTGCCGGAGTCCGGCAACTGCGTTACAGGTCGCGGAGTTGAGCCAGGCCGACGATCGCGCGGGCGGGCCCAGCCTTGAGCGGCAGATCGCATTCGGGATTGCCGGGCCGATTCCATCAGATCGCTGTTTTACCAGCTAAATTGCCTGGAAATTAACCTAGCCCGTCGGCAAGCTATCAATCTTGTTTTCGAGGTGGCATCGATGATCGACCGTGTTGCGGAAGTCGACCGCGCGCCCGCGGCGCCCCCTGCGCATCCCGCGATTGTCATCGCACATGCTGGGATTACCGCACCAGCAGGCCGGTCGCGTTACCTCGGATGCAGATCATCTTCGTCCCTCCCTTGCTGGTGCCCGGTCTTCAGGCGCTGCTTAATGGGGACGCTACGGATGTCGCAGACCCAGGGCATCGCGCGCAGAAACCCCGGAGTGCCCGCAGGCCGGCGCAGCCGACGCCCCCTTGGCTGATGTCAGGCGGCTGGCGGGGTCAGGTAGGTAGCAGGGCTTGCAGCATCTGGCTGGACAGCCGGTCGGCAGACGCAAGACGATTGACCAGACCCATGTCCAGCCAATCGGGGGGACCGCTATGTCTCAGGCAACACCCGGCCGCCCGTATCTCCTCCGCGAAACCGAGGGCGAGACGTTCTGGTTCCTCGGCAACCTCGTCACCTTCAAGGCCACGGTCCGACACCCGCGGCCGCCTTACGGTCGCCGAGTTCGTCCACCCGCCCGGTTCCGCTCCACCTCTGCACCGTCACCTAGACGAAGACGAGATGTTCTATCTGCTGTCCGGTACCGCAGAGTTCCGCTGCGACGGCCAGGCCCTCCAGGCCGGGCCCGGTGATTTCGTGCTCCTGCCCGTGGGGCTGCCGCACACTTTCATCGTCGGCACCGACGAGCCGATGCGGGCTCTGCAGATCACCACGCCGGCCGGGTTCGAGCACTTCGCGGCCGATGCCGGGAAACCCGCGCAGCAGCGGCGCCTCCCGGATCCCGTACCGGTCGATGCCGCCGCTCTAGCCCGCGCCGCCGCGCGGCGCGGGCACGAACTGCTCGGGCCACCCCCACAGCACTAACCCACGATCGGCAGCTACCCAGCCCACTCAACACCGGCTTCGCCGTCGGCTACAGGCCTGACACGCCGTTCCGCGTCCAGCACGACTACGGAGCCCGGCCGGAGTAACAGTGAGGTCAGCCCCGGACCGCCGAGTTGCGTGGCTGACCTAGGTGCCGCCGTGCGCGATCTGCTGACTGACGGGAACATGGCGATCCGGAATCCACAGTCTCAGGTGGTCTCTGAACGGCTGCGGATTTAGCGAGTACACCGACCCCGTCCCGGGCGTGTCGACCAGCTCCACGCCGCGGGCCAGGACCGGTGCGTCCACCGCCACGGTGACCGACGCCAGTCCGCGCCGGTTACCGGGATTGCCCCGCTCGGTCACCAGGTCGTCCAGGGCCGACAGCGGGTAGCTCTCAGCCAGGCCGTCCCGGAACACCGCGGTCACGCCCTCATCCCGCCCGTACCGCACCGCAGTGGCCAGGGAAGTCAGCGGCGTCACTGCAGACGGCAGCACAGGCCGCTGGCCCGCCGCGGCCGCCGCGATGCACCCGCCGCCGGACGGTGGCTCCGCCAGGCCGGCTATGTCCCCGATCACGTCCTGTGGTCCACAGCCCGCCGGACCCGCCAGACATGGCAGCTCGCACAAGCAGAACTCGCCGCGCAGCCAACCGTCGGCATCGACCAAGCCGTCTATGCGGCATCCTCGGACACCCTGCTCGACCTGGTCCGCCGGGAGCGAAACTTGTGAGGGTGTTCACCCGGATCGTCGTCCGCTACAACGACTCACCACGCGCCCGGCGCGCGCTGGCCACGGCCGTGCGCATGGCCGCAGAGGCGGACGGCGCGGAACTGATCGCCGTCGTCGTGCAGCGGAGCGCCTCCTGCTGTCGGGTGACACCATCGGCGAGGTGCGGGACGCGCACGCGGCCGGCGAGCGCGCGTGCACCGAGTGGCTGTCGGCCGCGCTGGCCTACGCCCACTATCGTGGCTCAGGACTGCGCACTGAGATCCGCATCGGCCCGCTCGCGCGGCAACTCGCAACCACTGCTGCGGCACACCACGCAGACCTGCTAGTTCTGGGCAGCAGCTGCTTCCGTGTCCGCTGGCCGTTCTCGGGCGGCACAGCTGATCGCGTGAGCCGCCGCAGCCGCTGCCCGGTGATGATGGTCCCGTGATGCGGCTGCTGATCCTGTATTGCGCACGTCAAGCCCGGTGACGGCTCTTCCGATGATCATGCGCTGGATCTCCGACGTGCCCTCGAAAATGGTGAAGCTTGTGGAGGCGCGAGCAGTTTCCGCAGGTAGACGGCCTGTCGGTCCGCGCTGTGTCACCACGAGCTCAGCACGGCGGGCGTGGATGTGGACTGCCCGGCGGTGCCGTGTGCTACCTGCCTGAACGAGCGCAGGGCTTCTGGCCTTACCTGGGCGCCACAACACGGTGGCCCAGGTGCGTGGCCGCGTCGGCCATCCGCTCGTCATAGGTGACTATTGCTCCGAGATCCTGGCCCAGCCTGCGTGCAGTGGCCAGATGGATAGCATCCAGCGACCGCAAGTCTTCGGGCAGCAGCACGCCAGCCTCGTCGAGGAGACCTGTACTGATCCGGACGAGATCTAGCCGGCTCAGGACCTTCCGGCCGGCGGCGACCGCATCGTCCCCGGCCGGCAGCAGTGCCCGGAATACCTCGGTGCGGGCCAGTGAACTTGAGACGAGCGGCCGACGGCGGCGCAGGTATCGGCGCAGCGCAAGCGACTCGTTCTCCCGTACCGCCAGCTTCACGATTGCGGAGGAATCCAGGTACGTGGCCGCCATCAGCGCTCTTCGCGGCGCAGCCGCGTCAGCACGCGTGATGGGAGCTCGGTCTCCGGCGGCAGGACTAGGGGCTCGGGCAGGTCGTCCAGGTCGGCCGTCGCCGGCTCGACGTCGCCAGCGGCGCGCATCCGCTCCAGCGGGCTTCCTTTCGGTATAGGTGTCAGC
>JBOHCP010000317.1:0-6306 GCA_050698875.1 Streptosporangiaceae bacterium
AGTTCTTCAAGCCACTGCGCCAGGTCATCGAGTCGATCAACGAGACGTTCAAGGGACAGCTCGACCTGGAGCGCCACGACGGCCACACCCCCGCCGGAGTCCTGGTCCGGGTGCTGCAGCGCATCCTCGCCCTGACCGCAGCCATCTGGCACAACGACCGAACCGGCCAGCCCGTCAAACGCTCGCTCCTCGCCTATGACCACTGACCCTTGGAATTGATCATCTAGGGGTCTGCAAGGGAAGCAGTCGATGGGTTACCTTGTTCTACAAGGCGTTAACGGATCAGGAAGCTTCTGGGAGGAGGCCCGCTGTGACGCGACTCGAGAACCTTGATCTGCCGGACGAGCTGGCGGCGTGGCTGGCCTCGCGTGCGCCGCGGTCTCAGGGTGGCACTATTTCTGCGGCTGCTGTTGACGCTATCGCCATGGCCAAGTCGCTGGCTGAGGCGGGATCTGCGCAGCGACAGCGCGCGCAGGTGGTAACGGCTGCTGACCTGAAGGCGCTCGCTGACTCGTGAGCCCGAGCCGCCCGAGGGTCTTGACGGGGCGGCCAGGCTTCGCTACTGGGATATCCGCGATGCCCATGACGATCTTGCGGGTGTTCCCGGGCATGAGGACATTGAGCCGGGCCAGGTCATTGACAACGAGGCGTTAGGGCTGGCTGCCCAGCACCCGTTCCTGGCGCTCTCAGACGGAGAACAGTTCCCCGATCCCTGGCTGAAGGCTGCTGTCGCGTTGCGGATCATCGCGCAGCGGCAGGCCTTCGGTCAGGGAAACAAGCGCACATCGTGGCTGTATACGGTGACTCTTCTCGGCCAGTTCGGGTTCGAGATGCCCGGGGACGTCACGTTCGGCGTTGTCAAGCATCTGATGATGGCGGTGGCGGTAGGGCGCCTTGATGACCCGGAGGTCATTGCTGGCTGCCTCGTCGATTTCTTCATGGGCCGGTACGACACCACGTAGCCGGCGCATGCGGCGGGCTGCGCGCGACGATGGGGCAGGTAATTTGCTGTCCCGCAACTAATTACCCGTGAGTATGGCGTGACCTGTCTGCCGGCGCCGGCTTACCGTGGCGGTGGGGTTTGCCGTCTGGCATGGGTCAACGCCGTTTCGACCCCTTTCGCGCGGTGGCCAGGCGGAGACGCTAGGGCCGGTGTCCTCGGCGGGTGATCCGTGCCCGCGAGCCGGGGTTGCGCCTGGGTGCGGGGCACCGGCCCGTCTGTCTAGCTGCCGTCGGACAGTGCCGGATGGGCCTCTTGACACGCGAGCCTGCGGCGCAGACTGGCCGCACGGCGCTGGTGGTGGGAGGCACCCCGGTGATCTGTACCGGTGATCAGCTGGTGTTCGTGAAGGTGGTGGCGGTCGCGCCGGCGGTGGTCCGCCGCGACGGGCGGGTCCAGGCGGGCGGGCATTTAGCCGACCATGCCCGGCTGGGCGCCGCCGAGCAGCAGCTCGGTGAGCTGGCCGGTCCCGGCGTGATCGACCAGATCGCCGCGGCGGCGGCGCTGACCGGGAAGGTGAAGGGGAAGGCCCGGCGGGCGATAACAGCCGCGTTCGCGATCCGCGCCAGCGTGCTGATGGGCATGATGCCGGACGCGGACTACGGCGAGGTCATGACCGCGCTGGCCGGCGATCTGGTGCTAGTGCCCTGGCAGCGCCGGTATCAGGTCCCGACCGGCAAGGTGCTGTCGAGCTGGCGGGCGGCCCCGGGGCCGGCGCCCCTGACCGAACTGCAGGACCGGCTGCTGGCCGCGGCCGGCGCCGAGCACCGCGAGTGCGACTACCGGGCGGTTCACGTCGGCGACAGCGGCCATGAGCTGGCTCTGGGCTCCATCGACGGGTCGGTCACACGCGTCCCTGACACTCCCGCCAGCCGGGAGGCGTCCGGCTCGGCCGGCACCGCTGATGACTCTGCCGCCTACCCGCAGGTCCGTGACCTGCTGGCCGCCGGCGCCTCCACCCGCGCCGTCCTGGCGGTGGTCTCCGGCCCGTCGGGCGGGCCGAAGGCCGAGGGCGAGCAGGCGCTGCTGGATACGATGCTCACCGCCTGCCGGCCGGTCTTCAGCCCTGACCGGCTGTGGGTGATGGACCGGAACTTTCCCGGCGCTGACCGGGTGTCGCGGATGCTGGCCACCGGCACCCACGTGCTGATCCGCGTCAAAAGCGACCTCGCGCTGCCGCGGATCGGGGGCTTCCTGCCCGACGGCAGCTATTACAGCTACCTGACCGGCGGGCCGCCCGCCGGCCGATGGTGCCTGAAGATCCGCGTCATCGAGTATCTGGTGGACGTCGACGGCCAGGACACCGACCAGATGTTCTGCCTCATCACCGACCTGGGCGACCACGTGAGCTACCCGGCCGGCCAGCTCGCCGCCGCCTGTGCCTGGCGGTGGCCCGGGTCGGAGACCGCCCTGAAGGAAGCCAAGCCCGCCATCACCGGCGCCGGGCCGTCGACCGGCCCGATCTTCCGCTCCGCCAGCCCCGCCCTGATCGCCGCAGAGCACGCCGCCTGGATCTGCGGCACCAAGCTGTGCCGCGCCGTGGCCCGCGCCGCCGCCCGCCAGGCCGCGCCCGCCCGCAAGGGCAGGCGCGCCGGCCAGCCCGTCCACCCGCGGGAGATCTCCTTCACCGCAGCCCGCCGCGCCGTGCTGGCCAGCATCCGGTCCGGCGCCGCGACCGCCAGCCTGCCCGCCGTCACGGCACAGGCCGCCCGCGGCGACATCCTGCGCGCCCCGGGCAAGCGCCGGATCGTGATCGGCCGTCACCGGCACCGTGACCGCAAGACCAGGGCCCGGCATGCATTCCCCGGCGCCGGGCGCGACATCACGACCCGCGCCGCGGCCGCCCGCATCCAGATCTGCATGCCAGCAGCGGCCTGACCGTCACCGCTCCTGCCGCCCTAACCTGATCCCTGCCCAACCCGCCGGAAGCGGAACCGGCCGCCGCCCGGAGCGACAGCCGGGCCGCACCGATGCCATCACGCTCCGCAACCGGATTTCCCGACGCTCACGCTCCACCCAGAACGCCGCCGCCGACGCTGATCACGCCGAAGTCCATGGCATTGCGTGCAGGGTCCCCTGATCGTCGACCTCGGCCGCCAACGCCGTCCGCTCCATCCCGTGTGCGCGGACGATTTCGCGGCTCAGGTCGTCCACGCATTCGAGACACCCGAGGCGGAGAACCGCGAATTCTATGTGCATGGCCCCGAGGAGCTGACCCTGCATCAGGCCCTCGCTTTCTATCGCCGGATCGTCGCTCCGGACAAGCGGATGGTAACCATCCCGCTCCCGGCCATGTTGGCGATCGACCGGCTGTTCATGCACGGCAAACTCGCCCCGAACTTGGCGATCATGCGGCTACTCGCACGGCTGGGCGAGCGTGGCGACCCGAGCGAAGCGAACACATTGCTCGGAGCGCCAGCTACGATGGTAGAAAGTTGGTGTCACACACGACTCGCAACGACCGGCGAGAGTGGTGGTTCGTAGTGTGAACGGACTGACCTACTCGGCACTGTTGCCCGTCGGCCTGCTCTGCGGCAGCGAGCTCACTTCCCGGCTGATCGTCCATCCAGCCCTGTGGCGACTCCCATACGACGCTCAGGTCAAGGCCGAGAAGGCCCTGTACCGGCGGTTCGGGTCGATCGATCCGTTCCTTATGACCGCTACCGTCGTGGTGAGCTTCGCTGCGGCGGCTGACGAAACTGGCACGGCGCAGGTCTTGATCTTGTCGGCCGCCGGCTGTTTCACGGCCATGCTGGCCCTCACGCTGATACTCAACATGCCCATCAATTTGAAGGTGTTCCGCTGGGACGAGGACCAAGGCGACCGAGACAGATGGCGGCAGCTGCGGCGGCGCTGGGACCGGATCCACTCGATGCGAGTCCTGCTCGACAGCACCGGCTTCGCACTCATTGCAGCGGCGATCGTCTGGCGCTGATCGCTCAGCGAGCTGGCACCACGCTCAGCGCCCTGATCGTCTCACTGATAGCAAGTCGTAGCCGAACCGATATTGAAATACGCCGCGCAAGGGCGGACTCGGTGTCGAGCAGATCATTCATTCGCTTCGCCGCCTCCTCGTACAGGCGTGATGGAAATGCTGTCGTCCGATGCGTTCTCCCATGCGAACCCGTCCAGGTCGGTGAATGGCTCTGCGTGCTTGGTCGCGGGGGAACGACGCGATCTTGCGACCGGCCAGTATCATGACGATCAGGTTCCCTTACCGATCCCCGATACCGTGCCGGATCACACTGTTGGGCGGGGGAAGGCAGACTGGCGGGCCGCCGACCTGGGCAAATGGTTTCGCCTTATGGCACCTCAAGACCACTCAGGTGTCATTGGGCGAAACCGCAGGGACCCGCCGCAGGCAAGATCCCCTTGCCGAAGGGAGATTGACGAGAATGAGTTGCTACCTCGGGATGCCACGTGACTCGGCCGGAGGCGCTCAGCATGCCGAAGAGCGGTTCGAAGGCCGCGTTCGTCAGCGGGTTCCGGTGCCGACGACGCCAAGCGTGGCCGTCACCGGGCGCCCAGTAGATCCCAGCGGTTGCCGGCGATGTCGAGGAACACGGCGAAGCGGCCGTAGGCCTCGCTGCGCGGTTCTGTGACGAACTCGACGCGAGCTGACGTCATTCGTTCATACACGGTGTCGAAGTCGTCGACGCGAAGGAAGAAGCCAACGCGACCAGCCAGTTGGTTGCCGACGGCGTCCGCCTGGTGTTGGCCGTCTGCTCGGGCGAGGAGGATGCCGGTGGCGGCGTCCGGCGGCCGGACCGTGACCCATCGCTTGGGTCGGCCGTCGTTGGTGACGGCGGGCAAATCTTCGACGAGTTCGAATCCCAAAGCGTCAACGAAAAACCTTATGGCCGGGTCGTAATCGTCGACGACGATGGCCACGAGTTCGACCTGCATCGTGCAAGCGTATCGAGGCTGCCTCGCCGTGGCGGGACGGGCGTGCCATCGCCGTCGCTGAGATCGGAATGGGAGTGGAGCTCAGTAACGCACGTCGGCCCAGACGGCGTAGTGATCGGATGGGACGACGCCGTCGACACACTGCGTGCCGGTCAGGCCGGCTGCCACGGCACTGCCGACGCCACCTGGGCGCAGGCAACCGGTGAGCACGTAGTCAATCCGTCGGTCCGGGAGCAAAGTCGGCACTGTCCACGGGTTCGTACGGCTCCAGGTTGCTCCATCGTCGGGACCGGACACGTTCCAGGCGTCGAATAGCACGAAGCCGGGATGAGCCGGCTTGCACTCGCCGGTCAGCATCCGTAGCTCGTCGCTGCCGGGACTTGCGTTGAAGTCACCGCCGACGATCACCGGCGCTCTGACCTCGGTCGTGTCGGTAACGATCTCGCCAGCCAGGTGCCGCAGAGCATGCTGGCGCGCTGGGCTTGACGCCGGCGGCCAATCGAGCGCGACGCAGTACGCGGGCAGCTGGCCACGGGGGCCGTCGATGAGCACGTGTAAGGCGAGCCCGCCCCAGCCAGCGGGGTCAAGTGCGGGGAGTTCCGTAACGCGATATTCGGCGATCGGCCATCGCGACAAGACGGCGTTGGCCGGGCCCCAGTCGCCGAAGAGGAGATCGGCGCCGCTGCAGCAGTGGCGCATCTCGAGCTCGTCGGCGAGCATGGCACTCTGCTGCCTGCCATCTGCGTCGACCCAGCTTTCTTCCAGCAGGACAATGTCCGGCGCGCTATCGCCGATTACACGACGGATGCCCGCGGCCCGTTGCTCCCACGGTCCGAACCGACCCCAGACGTTCCACGTCATAACGCGCGTCGTCGTGTCGACGAGCTCACTGTAAGGAGCCTCTGGGGAAGCCATCAGACAAACGTATCAGCGAGGCGTCGCTGACGTTCTTGGCGATCTGCGACTCGAACGTCCTCGCCCGGTCCCCGAGGCACACGGCCAGCTCGGTTGACTCGCCGGTCGACCTGCAGAGCGCCGAAAATTGCCTAACGATCGCCGAGCCCTCGACGGACGACCGTGTTCGGCGGCGGAAGCAGCATCGGGAGGCCGCCTACCTGGGAGAATGGTTTCGCCTTATGCCACCTCAAGACCACCACCACTGTGACCTGCTCGTTCACGGACGCCGATCGACCATTGCGCGAACCGGCTGCGCAAGGGGCGTGCTTTGCGCTGATCGACACAAACGGCGCGGGTGCATGGTCATCGAGTATGCTGTTCTTATGAAGAAGCGCATCACCCTGAGCCTGGACGAAGACCTCGTAGAGGCGCTCCAGGCTCGCGGGGCCCGGAGCCTCTCCGCGGCGGCAAACGACGCGCTGCGGGAAGCGATTGCGGAGGAT
>JBOHCP010000318.1:0-6296 GCA_050698875.1 Streptosporangiaceae bacterium
ATTCTATCGGGGGCACTGTCCGGAAAGCTCGGGGCAGCTCATGGCTAGCCTGTGGGGTGCCAGAAGTGTGCGTGCCTCGTGACCTGCGGCGATGTAGGACAGTCGTCGGTAGGACATGATGATCAGCCGTGCCCCTTCGCCTCCTCTACCTGATCTTCGTCCGGCTCTGCAGCTGGCTGGCCCTGCTCAGCCGCTCGACGGCCTCCAAGGACGCAGAACTGCTAGTGCTGCGGCACGAGGTCGCCGTGCTGCGCCGCGCCAATCCCCGGCCGCGGCTGGATTGGGCCGACCGCGCAGTCCTCGCCGCGCTCATCCGGCTGCTGCCGGGAAAGCTGAGGATGCACCGGCTGGTGACACCCGGCACCGTGCTCCGGTGGCACCGACGCCTGGTCACCCGCAAATGGACCTGCCCCCGCCGGACGGGACGGCCGCCGGTCAGCGCCGAGATTGCCGCGCTCATCGAGCGGCTCGCCACCGAGAACCACGGCTGGGGATACGTGCGGATCCAGGGAGAGCTGCTCAAGCTCGGCCACCACGTCAGCGCCACCACAATCCGCCGGGTCCTGAAAGCCCTCCGGATTCCCCCGGCACCAAAGCGCCGGACCGACATGGCATGGCGGCAGTTCCTGCACGCGCAAGCCGCAACCATGCTCGCCACGGACTTCTTTCACATCGACTGCGCCATGACCCTCGAACGCCTGTACTGCTTGTTCGTCATCGAAGTCGGCTCTCGCTACGTGCACATCCTCGGGGTCACCGCGCACCCGGACGGACCTTGGACCACCCAGCAGATCCGGAATCTCCTGATGGATCTCGGCGACCGCGCCGCGGGCTTCAAGTTCCTGATCCGCGACCGGGCCGGGCAGTTCACCGATACGTTCGACGCGGTCCTGGCCAGCGCCGGCGTCCAGGCACTGAAAATCCCGCCCCGAAACCCACGGGCGAACGCCTACGCCGAGCGGTTCGTACTCACCGCCCGGACCGAGCTGACCGACAGGATGCTCATCTTCGGCGAACGCCACCTGCGCAGCGTCCTGACCGAGTATGCCCGGCACTACAACGGCCAGCGACCCACCGCGGTCGCCAGCTGCAGCCGCCCCGGCCCGACCACCCCGCCGCCGACCTTACACAGCAGCAGATCAAGCGCCGCCCCATCCTCGGCGGCCTCATCAACGAATACGAACGAGCCGCTTAAAAGCCCAGGCCAACACCCACGGCCGAGTTTAGAAACCCCACAGGATTGAAAACGGCGCAGTGCCTGTTCCCGATGTGCTCGCTCTGGAACAGACATTGCGCAGCTTGGCGGAGTCGGTTCCGGACGGCGGGATCAGCGACAGCTCAACTGAGCAGCTGCCCAGCGACTTCATCAGCTTCGACCAGGTCAGCTTCAGCTACCCAGGCAGCAGCGAGCTTGTACTGGACGGCCTGGATCTGCGCATCCAGGCCGGCACGTCGCTGGCCATCGTTGGCCTGAACGGTGCCGGGAAGGCGACCCTGGTCAAAATGCTCTCGGGCATGTGTCAGCCTACCGCAGGGAGAGTCACCGTAGACGGCACAGACCTGACTCGCCTGGACCTGCTCAGCTGGCGCCGTCAGCTCGCCGTGATCTTCCAGGATTTCGTGCGCTATGAAGTGCCGCTCAGGGACAACATTGCGCTGGGCTGCGTGGAGCAGGCCTGGTCCGACGCGGTGGTGACGCAGATCGCGGAGCAGGCCGGGGCGGGCGAGTTGCTAGCCGCGCTGCCTGATGGAGCTTCGACTGTGCTGTCACCTCGGTTCACCTGCGGTGCCGACCTGTCCGGCGGTCAGTGGCAGCGGGTCGCCTTCGCCCGCGCTCTGATGGGAGTGCGCGGCGGCGCGCGAGTCCTAGTGATGGATGAGCCGACCGCGCACCTTGACGTGCGGGCCGAGGCCGATTTGTACGCCAGCTTCCTGGAGCTGACGAAGGGGGTCACCACGATCGTGATCAGCCACAGGTTCTCGACAGTGCAGGGCCGACCGCATCGTCGTGCTTGAGCACGGCCGCATTGCCGAGGACGGCAGCCACTCCGAACTGCTCAGGGCCGAAGGCCGGTACGCTCGCCTGTTCCGGCTGCAAGGCAGGAACTATGCGGAACAATGACTTGACTGAGCCTGGCCGACCCGCTCCGTCGCTGCGTGCCGCGCGCACCATGCTCGGCTTCGCCTGGGCTGCCGACCGAAGGCTCGCAGCCCGGACGTTCGCGCTACTCACGGCGCACGCCGTCATCGCATCCCTGTTCGGGCTGTGGCTGCGGTAGTTCGTAGACAACGCCGCCAGGCAGCGGAGCGCCATGACGTCGGTCGTGGCGATGGCGATCGCTTTCTCCATCGCAGCTTGTGGGAGCCGGCTTCGCAGCCGACCAGTCGCGAATGACGCTCGGCGACAAGACCTAGCTGCTGCTGGACTCCCGACTGCTAGAGATCGTCGGGCGATCCCCTACTTTGCGCATGCACCAGACGCCCGCGCACCTGCGTGAGCTGGAACTACTTCAGAACGAGTCGTGGGAGTTCGGCCAGGCGGTGCCAGCCATCATCAGCGCGATCACGACTGCCGTGCAGATCGGGGTCACCGTGGTGCTGCTGGCGTCGATCAGCCCCCTGCTGCTGTTCCCGCCCGCCTTCGGATTGCCGACGCTGCTTTTTTCTGGCCGCGCGGCTGGCATGTTCGAGACCGGCAGCCAGCTCGCTGCCGAGCCAAGCCGACGCGCACTCATGCTCTATGAACTAGCTGCCGACCCGACGGCAGTTGGCGAACTGCGGCTCTTCAGGCTGCGCTGCAAGGTTCAGCGGCGGTTCGCTGCCGAGCACGCCGTCATCAGGCAGATCCATGTGCGGCTGCACGTGCGCGCCCAGCGGGCCAGACTGGCGGGCCGCACCGTCCTTCTTGTCGGATATCTCGGCGCGATCGTACTTGTCGCGCACTTGGCCGCAGCTGGCGCGGCCAGCCTCGGCGAGGTTGCCATGACGGCTGTGCTCGCTGGCCAGGTATTGACGCTGGTGGTCGGCTCTACCGAGCTCACCCAGTGGCTGCTGCGCACGCTTACGGCGTCGGCCCGGTTCCTGTATCTGGAGCAGGTCGCCGAGCCTTCAGGTCGCGGCCAGGCAACCCCCGCGCCGGTTCCGGCGAGACTGTGCGCTGCCATTCAGCTGGACCGCGTGTCCTTCGGCTATCCGGGCAGCAGCGCCCCTACGCTCCGGGAGGTCACGATGAGGCTGCCAGCTGGCGCGACCGTCGCGATTGTCGGCGAAAACGGCGCGGGCAAGACAACGCTAGTCAACCTGCTGGCCGGGCTCTGCCATCCGACCTCCGGCAAGATCCTTGTCGACGGCTACAACCTGACTGAACTCGACCCCGAGGCCTGGCGGCGCCGCATCTCCGCGAGCTTCCAGGATCACGCCAGGTTCGAGTTCACCGTCCAGCGTGCTGTCGGCCTCGGCCAGCTGGCCAAACTAGACGACGCGACAACAGCAACTACAGCTCTGCGCCGAGAAGGCGGCAACGCGTCTTTCCCCCCAAGCCAGAGTCGCGATGATCTTCTTTTTCATCCTCGGTGCCAGCGTGGTGGGTGTAGGCGTGTCCGACGTCGCTAACACCGCCGCCATAACCAGCCACGGCGTCCAGGTGCAAGCGGTCGTGCTCGGGGTTGGCGTGTTAGACAGCACTCGGCCGCCGACGCCAACAAGGACCCTGCCAGAGGAGCCCCGGTCCTTGGGGTTGGTCGCCGCGGACGGGTTGGAGGGGTCGTAGACCACGGTAATCGTCGAACCCGATCCGGTAGCTGGACACCGGCGAGCAACAGCACCCCTGTCACCGGGCGCTGGCCGCGGTCGGTTGCTGCCTGCAGGTCGCTGACAGTAAGGCGCCAGGACGCCATGCCCCGACTCGCCAGCCCTAAAGGGACGCCGTGCCGCCGTCGCTGGCTGCCGGGGCGGGCAGATCCTCGATGGGTCGTGTCGGCCGGCCTATAGTCTTCTCGATAGCCCTCACCTCGTACGCCGGGGGTGGCTGAGGATTGATGTGTCACAGGCTCCTGCTGCCGCGATCGGTGCCGTCCGCGGAGCGGATGGACGCCAAGAGCGTGATGGCCTTGCTGGACAGGCTCGATGAGCGGTCAGTCGAGTGCCATTCGATCATGGTGGTGCGGCACGGCCGCGTCGTCGCGGAGGGATGGTGGGCGCCATACTCATGCGACCGGCCGCAGCTTCTGTACTCACTAACCAAATCCTTTATCTCGATCGCTGTCGCCTTCGCGGTAGCTGACGGTTTGCTCGGCCTGGACGACCGAGTTGCTGACGTGCTGGACGATCATGTCCCGGCGGACCTCTCCCTGCAGGCAAGGCGGCTCAGCGTTCATCATTTGCTGACGATGACGACCGGCCACTTGGCCGATACCCTCGCGGAAGCATGGGCGCTTGAGCCAGCTGACCTGGTCAAGGGCTTCTTGCGGGTACCTGCCCAGGACCCCGTTGGAACCCGGCACGCGTACAACAACCCGACGAGCTTCGTGCTGGCGCGGATGGTGGAGCGCGTCACTGGCCGGAGCGTGCCGGACCTGCTTGACGATCGCCTTTTCGGGCCTATGGGCGTGGAACACGCGGAATGGGATCGGGTATCGAGCGGTGCCACGTTCGGGTTCCACGGTCTGCACCTGACGACGGAAGCCGTGGCCGCGTTCGGCGAACTGCTGCTCCGCCACGGCTGCTGGCACGGCCGGCAACTGGTCGCCCGGGAATGGGTTGAGCTGGCGACCAGGCGCCACGTCGAGACCTTTCAGACCGGCGACGGCTGGCGCACAGCCGACTGGCTCCAAGGGTACGGATACCACTTCTGGATGTCGCGGCACGGATACCGCGGCGACGGCGCTATGGGACAGTACTGCCTGGTCGTCCCCGAACATGACCTCATCGTGGCGATGACCGCGGCAGCCACCGACATGCGGGTGCCGCTCGACGCAGTCTGGGACTGTCTGCTGCCGGGAGTGGACGGTGCCGAAAGCCCGGAAGACGACCGGGCGCTCGCCGAGAGGCTGCGACGACTGTCCCTCCCTCAGGTGACCGGTGACTCCAGTCCCGGACGATCCGCCACGGCCAGCATTGACGCATCGACGGAGGTGTCGGCTTTGCCGCATGGGGCCTCGGTTGTGATCGATCCGGTTGGCGGCGGCTGGCGAGTGCGCTTCAACACCGGAGAAGCCGTGTTCAAGGTGGATGTGGGCCAGGGCACGTGGCGGGAGAGCGCGCCGCTCGGCAGGCCTGTCGTCGCGGCGGGCGGATGGCAGGGTGCGGTCTTCGTCGCAGATCTCTACGTCATCACCAGCCCGAGCCGTGTCCGCCTCGTCGTCGACACCCCTCGTGCCGTAGCGACCTGGAACCTCGTGCCCGGCACCGGTCCTGATCTAGTGCGCCAGCTGCGATCGCCGCTGATGACCCGGCCCGACGTAGCGTGAAATATCCGGCCACAGGAACCTGAGGACGAGGTGACGACATCATCAGCTCAGGTCAGCCAGATCTGCGCCTCCGGGGCCCAAGCAGCACCAAGGACAAGCCGCCAACACGGAACGGCGGGTGAGCGCGCTCGGTGGCCGGACGTTACACCCGCGATGGTTGTGAGGCCGCGGCGGCACGCGGCCGCAACATCGCAGGCAGATGCGAAACGGACGCGCGTCCACTATGGCTGAGCCGGAAGTCCGATATGGCTGACCGCGTTGTCGGACCCAACGCTGGGACTGCTAACTGAGGTCGGCGTGCAATTCACACGCAGCACGCTCGAGAGCATGCGGACCACCGCGGGCCAACCCGGAGACTCCATTTGTTGTTAGCTGGCCTGGGCTAGGCCGGTGTTCTGACCTGTTTCCACGAGTAGAACGGCGACACGCCGCTGAGAATGTATGAGATTGCACTGTACTGCTGGGATTATCGAGCGTGATGGTGGTGGATTGTCCCAGGAGGAGAGTCACCGAGATGGTGCTGGCAGCAGGGATGCCGGGTAAGACCCGCGGCAGGATCCAGATCGGGGCGGCTGACCCGTCGCTGACGGCTGCGGGCGGGATGGTTGCGGTCACCGAGCTGTGCGGCAGGCTCGGCCTGACCGGGGCGCTGGATGAGGGCATCGGGCCGGTCAAGCAGCGGGCGCGGGGGTTCACCGGCGGGCAGGTGCTGACCGGGATGGCCGCGGCCCAGCTGGCCGGGGAAGACTTCCTGGTCGGGCTGGACCGGGTGCGGGCCGATCATGCGGGGCAGCAGCTGGTGCCGGTGCCGGGGCTGGCGGCCTCGAC
>JBOHCP010000319.1:0-6287 GCA_050698875.1 Streptosporangiaceae bacterium
CGGCGGCGCCGCGGTGGCAGCCGCCCAGGCGGCGGCCGACTCGCGGTTCACCCTCATCCGGGTCGATGGCGGGGGGCCAGGCTTCGCCCGCAACCAGGGCATCAGGCACGCGCGGGGCGAGTACCTCTCTTTCGTCGACGGCGACGACATGCTGCCCCCCCACGCTCTGGAGCGGCTGCTGCGCACGCTGGAGACGTCGGGCTCGGACTTCGTGTCAGGCAACGTGCAGCGCCTCGGGCCGAGCGGGGTCACCCAGTCCGCGCTGCACGCCAACGCGGTCAAGACCGCGAAGACCGGCACGCACATCAGCCGCAGCCCGGAGCTGTTCTACGACGTCTCGGTGTGGAACAAGCTGTTCCGCAGGTCCTTCTTTGACGGCCACGGCCTCACCTTCCCCGAGGGGGTGGTGTGGGAGGACCTGCAACTGATGACGAAGGCGCACGTGCTGGCCAGGGCCGTCGACGTCGTCACCGATCACATCTACTACTGGCGCGTGCGCGCCGACGGCGAGCCGTCGATCACCCAGTCCCGCACCAGCATCGCCAACTTCCGCGACCGGATCACCGCGCTAGAAGTGATCGACGACTTCCTGCGCCCGCGCAAGCCACGCCACCTGCTCCACGACCACCAGCGCAAGGCACTGGTCAACGACCTGTGGCTGTACATACCAGACCTGACCCGGACCAGCGAGGCGTACCGGGCGGAGTTCAGCCACCTCATGGCCGGTTACCTGGCGCGGGTGGACAAGCGCGTGCTGCGCCAGCTTCCGTCCACCCATAAGCTCGCCTATCACCTCGCGGGCCGCGGCATGATGCCCGAGCTACTGGCGTACGCGGCCTGGCTCGGCGAACGGCCTGTCACGACCGTCCCGGTGGCCCGCGGCCGCGGCCGGATACGCGCGGACCTGCCGTTTCGCACCGACCCCCGGCTGGTGATCCCGCCGAGTGTCTACCACATCCGGATGCGCGAGCTCGATCCGGTCGTGCGGGTGGAGGACATCTTCTGGCAGGACGGCAAGCTGGTCATCTCCGGCTGCGCCTTCGTCCCCTCTGTCGACATCCGCCGACGTCTGCACACGGCCAAGCTCGTGGTCCTGCGGCCCCGCAAGCTCGGCGGGCCGCCCATCCTCGTGCTAGCCAGGTCGTTCCGACATCCCGAAGCCCAGCGGTGGTCGGGCCAGCAGCGCTACGACTACGACTGGGCCGGCTTCGAGGCGACCATCAGCCCGCGCCGGTTCCGGCTGGCCGGCCGGTGGCGCACCGGCGAGTGGGCGGGATACGTGCTCGTCCGCGGGCACGGTGTCTGGCGCGCGTCCCGGTTGCACACGCCGGTGGGTGGCGGCGCCGAGCGGCCGGCTGCCCGACAGGTCGCGCCCGGCATCCGGCTTGGGGCTGCCTGGCGGCGCCGGCGCCTGCACATCGAGGTCGCACGCACCGAGGCTGAGCTGCACCGCTGCGAACGGCGAGGCGAGGACATCGTCTTCGAGGTCGACATGCGGCAGCGGCCAGGCCCGGCTGCGCGGCTGGTGCTGGCGCGGCCGGATGGCACCGCGCGCAGCGACCTGGCCACGACAGCGACGGGGCAGCGCGGCGGCGGGATTCGGCTGCGGGCGCCCGTGTCGGCGAGCCTGCCTGGGGACGCGGGCGCCGCGTGGGACCTGTGCGTCGAGTGCCCAGGTGCCGCGCGCGTCCCGGTCGCGTTTCCGGCCGGTGGTCACGAGTACCGCTTCCCGGCGGGATCGGACGAGGTTGCCATCGAGCGCACCCGACACGGGAACGTGGCCGTTATCCGCCACGGCGCAATCCCGGTGATCAGCGACTACCGCTGGTCGGCAGGCGGTCGGCTGAGCCTTCGCGGCCGGTACGGCGAGTTCCCTGCCGCGCCGCTCGAGGCGGTACTGCAGCGCGTCGGAACATCCGAGATCCATGCAGTCCCTGTCGAGCGCGCCGGGGACAGCTTCGGCGTGACCGTCAGCGTCGCGGCGATGCCGGTCTTCGGCCGTCGGCAGCCGCTTCGGGACGGCGAATGGGAGCTCAAGGTCCGCCTCGGGGGACGCCGCGGCGAGGCGGTCGCGCCGGGCTACGACCACGACCTGCTGGCGAATGCCGACGACCGGCCGCATCGGATCGGACCGAAGCGGTACCGGTTCACCGCGGCCGGCCGCGACTCCCCGGTGCTGACGGTTGACCCGGCGGTGAGCTTCGCCGAGCAAGGGCGGGTGCAGCGCCGGGTGCTGCGGGCCATGTATTACCCGCTTCAGCAACGGCGGGGGCTGCGGGACGCGGTCGTGTTCCTGAGCTTCAAGGGCAGGCAGGTGAGCGACAACCCGCTCGGCATCGCGGCCGAGCTGCGGCGGCGGGGGGACACCAGGGAACACATCTGGGTCGTCAACGACTGGGCCGTGCCGGTCCCGGACGGCGCGCGCGCCGTGCTGCTCGACACCGAGGCGTGCTGGGATGCGCTGGCCAGGTCCGCGTATCTCGTATCCAACGACGACATGCCGCGCGGCTTTACCAAGCGGCCGGGCCAGCTCTACCTGCAGACGTGGCACGGCACGCCGTTGAAGCGGATCGGGTTCGACGTGGCGAAGATGCAGTCGGTCGGCGGCAGCGAGTACCTGCGCCTGCTGGCGCACGATATTGCCTGCTGGGACGTGCTGCTCTCGCCGAGCCCGGTCAGCACTCCTATCCTGCAACGGGCGTTCAGGTTCGGCGGCGAGGTGCTGGAGTCCGGCTATCCGCGCAACGACATCCTGGCCAGCGATGACGGGGCGGCCATCGCGGCCCGGGCGCGCGAGCGGATTGGCGTCCCGGCCGGCAAGCGCGTCGTGATGTACGCGCCGACGTGGCGGGATAACCAGTTCTACGCCTCCGGCCGGTACCGGTTCGACCTGCGGCTCGATCTTGATCGCGCCTGGCACGAACTGGGCGACGACTACGTGATCCTGCTCCGCGGCCACCATCAGATGGCGGACGACGTCCCGGCCGGGGCCCGGCGCGGCTTCGTCGTCAACGTCACCGGCTATCCCGATGTCGCCGAGCTGTTCCTGGCCAGCGACGCGCTCATCACCGACTACTCGTCGATGATGTGCGACTTCGCGGTCACCGGCAGGCCCATGCTGTTCTTCACCTATGACCTCACTGACTACCGGGACAGCGTGCGGGGACTGTACGTGGACCTGGAGCGGGAGGCGCCCGGCCCGCTACTGGCCTCCTCCGACGAGGTGATCGGCGCGATCGGCAGCCTGGAAACGATCTCGGCTCGGTACCAGGACGCCTACGCGGCGTTCGTGGCGAAGTTCTGCCCGCTCGACGACGGCAAGGCCGGGGCCAGGGTCTGCGATCGGCTTTTCGGCGGCTAGCGTGCCCGGCCGTGGCCGCGGCCCGGCGAAGCGGCCGGCCGGTCCCAGCCGCGTTTCCCGCTGATGCGGCGATGCCCGCCGCTGCCGGGGAGGAGCAGCGGCGGGCGTCGCCTTCTGGGTGCCGCGCGGGCCGGGGAGGAGCAGCGGCGGGCGTCGCCTTCTGGGTGCCGCGCGGGCCGGGGACCCGCGCGTCTGGGGGGAGGCCTACGGGGCGGTGCCGGCCAGGGCGCGCTGGCCTGCCACCGTGCCTGCCAGCCGCTCGCGGAGCTTGGTCCGGCCGCGGTGCAGCCGGGACATCACCGTACCGATGGGCGTGCCCATCATCTCGGCGATCTGCTTGTACGGGTAGCCCTCGACGTCAGCCAGGTAGATGGCGGCGCGGAACTCGTCCGGCAGCTCGCGCAGCGCCTGCAGGATGTCGGAGTCGGCGAGCCGCTCCAGCGCCTCAGCCTCGGCCGACCGAGCCGGAGGCATCAGCGGGTCGCTGCCGACCTGCCAGTCGTCCCGCAAGTCGCCGCCGAGGTCCTGGACCGGCTCGCGGCGCTTCTTCCGGTAGCTGTTGATGAAGGTATTGGCCAGGATGCGGTGCAGCCAGGCGCGCAAGTTGGTGCCGGGCTTGAACTGGTGCAGGGCCGCGTAGGCCTTCGCCAGCGTCTCCTGAACGAGGTCCTCGGCGTCGCTGGGGTTCCTCGTCATCCGCAGCGCGGCCGGATAGAGCTGTGCCAGGAACGGCATGACGTCACGCTCGAACAGCGCGTCCCGGTCCGGCATCGACGGGAGCTGCCCGGGCTCGGCCGTCCTGGCCAGCTGTACCTGGTCCTGCCGTGCCGCTACAGTCTCTGCCGTCACTGTGCGCTCCGCTTCCGTCGGTGAACTGTCACAGCTATGACGCAACTGACGAGTAACACGATGCGTGATCTGGGTAACAGTGCGACTACGGAACGTCTACTGTCACCCTGCCGGTAAGCGCTTACCAAATCATCACGAAGACCTTGCGTGCTATGCGCACGCAAAGTCTTCGCCGTGAGCGCAGGACGGCCGGCTAGATCCAGCGGTGGAACCACATACGGGACAACCAGGCTGAAAACGGGATCACCTCAGCGGTCAGCACGGGATAGAGGTAGGCGAGGTTGACCAGCACGGCGATCAAGTAGGCGCCGGCGCCGATGGCGCCCATGGCCCGCCTGCCCGGCGCAGCGCGCGTCGGCCCGATGATCAGCCCCAGGCACAGCGTGATAGCGATGATCATGAACGGTTCGAAGGCGACCGCGTAGTAGTAGAACTCGGTGCGGTTGTCGTGCCAGGCGTACCAGATCCACGGCAGCCAGCCGGCCGCCACGCCCAGCAGCGCTGCGCCGGCTCGCCAGTCACGCCGCGGCGTCCGGCCGAATGCCAGGTCACCGATCAGCCCGCTGAGCCACCAGAACAGGCAGAACGCCAGCGCCAGCGTGCCGCCCCACCAGATCAGCGGCGTGCCGATGGCGAGGACCTCCGAGGCCGTGCAGTGCGAGCCGCATGTCTTGGCGCTCGGCTCGCTCCAGTAGAAGGAGATGGGCCTGGCGAGCACCAGCCAGCCGACCGGGTTGGACTTGTAGGACTGGAAGGAGGTCAGCCCGAGTCCGAACTGGAGCATCCAGTGGTTGTACTGGTACCACGAGTCGAGGGCGGACCAGATCGGGGTGTGGTTGCCGTGCAGGAACGCCCAGTTCCGGTCGTAGCCGTCGCCGGTGGCGAACCAGCCGCTCCACGACGCCGCGTAGACGACCAGCGGGGCGAGGATGAACCAGACCGGGAGCCACTTGACGTCGCTGCGCAGGCCGCCGCTCCGCCACGCGTGGTATCCGGCCGCCCGCCGGGCGCCGAGGTCCCAGACGATCGCGAGCCCGGCGAATGCGACGAGGACCCACAGCCCGGTCCATTTGCTCGCGCAGGCCGCGCCGAGGCACAGGCCCGCCGCGACGCGCAGCCACCGGATGCCGAGCGGAGGGCCGGCCCCATCAGGCCCGGTGGCCACGGCGGACGCGTCGGCGAGCCTGGCGATAACGCGGTCCCGGTCGATGACCAGCAGGCCGAAGGCGGCGAGCACCCAGAACATCACGAAGATGTCGAGGATTGCCGTGCGGCTCAGTACCAGTTCGAGGCCATCGAGCGCGAGCAGCAGGCCGGCCACGCAGCCGAGCAGCGTGGACCGGGTCATCCGCCGGACGATCCGGGCGAGCAGCAGGATGGACAGCGTGCCGACCACCGCGACGGAGAACCGCCAGCCGAACGGGCTCAGGCCGAGTACCCACTGGCCGACCGCCATCATGATCTTGCCGAGCGGCGGGTGCGCCACGATCTCGCTGGTCAGGTGGCCGTTGGTGAGCGCGAATATGTTCGGGTCGCCGCGAACGAGCAGGCTGTTGACGTTGCTGACGTGCGAAAGCTCGACGCCGTGGTGGAGGATCGAGTTCGCGTCCGGCACGTAGTAGGTCTCGTCGAACACGACCGCGTCCGGCTTGCCCAGCCGGTAGAACCGCAGGAAGCCACCGAAGATCGTGACGAGGATCGGCCCGGCCCAGCCCCAGAACGTGCTACCCAGCACGATCGCGCTGCCGTGGCGGCTGGCCCTGGTGAGCAGGGAGCCCTCGGTCGTCGCGGCGGGCGCGGTCTGGTAGACGTTCATCGTCAGCCATCGTAGGCGCGGCAGGGCTAGCGTAGACACGGACATGATCCAGGCACGCTCTGAATCAGCGCTCAATTCCGGCACCCTGACGGTCGCGACCGTGCCCGCCGGAGACACGGCCGACGTCACGGCCGACGTCACGGCCCGGCTCCGCGCCGCGCTGGCGGGGGCCGGGCTGATCACCGCGCCGGATCCTGGGCGCCTGGGCCGGCTCGTCGCCGCGCTGGGCGTCGCCGTGGCCGGGCGCGTGGTCTCCTTGGC
>JBOHCP010000320.1:0-6277 GCA_050698875.1 Streptosporangiaceae bacterium
CAGGTGCCCATCCCCCCGGGCGGCCGGCGTTCCGCCGGCCTCCTCGCCAGCTCGCTGTTCGCGCTCACCAAGCCGCGGATCATCGAGCTGCTGCTGGTCACGACGCTGCCGACGATGCTGCTGGCCAAGCGGGGCGTGCCGAGTCTCGAGCTGATCGCGATCACGCTGATCGGCGGAGCGCTCGCGGCTGGCAGCGCGAACACGCTGAACTGCTTCCTCGACCGCGACATCGACGCGATCATGCGGCGGACCTCCCGTCGTCCGCTGGTCGCAAGCGGCGGCCATGCGGCGACGATCAAGCCGGCCGAGGCGCTCGCCTCGGGGGTGCTGCTCGGCGCCGCCGCCACGCTCCTGCTCGGGCTGCTCGCCAACTGGCTCTCGGCGGCGCTCGCGGACGCGGCGATCCTGTTCTACGTGTTCGTCTACACGATGGTGCTCAAGCGGCGGACGGCCTCGAACATCGTCATCGGCGGGGCGGCAGGCTGCTTCCCGGTGCTCGTCGGCTGGGCCGCTGTCACCGGCACCGTGACCTGGCCCGCTGTGGTGCTCTTCGCCGTCATCTTCTTCTGGACGCCGCCGCACTTCTGGGCGCTGGCCATGAAGTTCAAGGACGACTACGCCGCGGCCGGCGTGCCCATGCTGCCGGTGGTGGCGACCGCCAGAACCGTCGCGCGCAAGATCGTCCGCTACTCCTACGGCATGGTCGCGGCCACGCTGGCGCTCACGCCTTATGCGGGCTGGGTGTACGGCGCGTGTGCGCTTGGGCTCGGAGCGTGGTTCCTGACCGAGGCGCACCGGCTGCGCGCCCGGGTGGCGGCTGAGGAAGCGGCCGCGCCGATGCGGCTGTTCCATCTGTCGATCGCGTACCTGACCCTGCTGTTCGCGGCCGTGGCCATCACCGCGATCCTGCCCTGGCACGGATTCTTGCGGGGGTAGGCATGGCCGCGACCACCAGGCAGCCAGTTGGGCAGGCGGAGCGGCGCTGGGTGCTGCTGCTCCGGCCGCGCTGGCTGGCCTGGCACGCGTTCGCCGTGCTGGCCGCCGCAGGCATGCTGTACCTCGGGCGCTGGCAGCTGCACCGGGCAGAGTCCGGCAACGAGCTGAGCTGGGCCTATACGTTCGAGTGGCCGCTGTTCGCCGCGTTCGGCGGGTACTTCTGGTTCAAGTCGCTGCGCGACGAGATGCGCGAGCACGGTGCCGCTGGCGCCGAGTCCGAGCCCGATGCCGCCGAGCCAGGCGCTGCGGTGGCCGCCGACGCGATCAGCGGTGCGAGGGTGCGGGGGCCGGTCGGCGCGACCGGGACGGCCCGTGCTGGCCGCAAGGCGGCGAGCTGGGACGCGACCAGCTGGGACGCGACCAGCTGGGATGCGACCGGCTGGGATGCGACCGGCGGGGAGGCCGGCGCGGATAGCGCGGGCCAGGCCGTCGACCCGGCACGGGCGACGCCGGCCGACGGCGAGGCCTACGTGGCCCGGCTGACGGCCGAGGTCCAGCGCTCCGGCCGACGGCGCGGCTGGCGGTAGAGCCATCCCGCGCGGCTAACCGCCGCGCCCATGAGACGCTCGAGCGTCTGCACGGCCGCCTGCCGCGCCCATGCGACGCGACAGCGGCAGCCACGCCCGGCTAGCGTCCTCGTTGTCCACCCTGGCGCCGCAGCAGCGCCAGCTTTTAGAATCGTGTTCTATTACTGACTGCGACCCGTACGCATCCCGGAGGCTGCCGTGGCATGGGATTTCTCGACCGAACCGGAGTTCCAGGAACAGCTCGACTGGGTCACGGACTTCTGCAAGAACGAGGTCGAGCCGCTCGACCTTGTCTTCCCAGGCGCCGCGTACTCGCGCAACCCGAAGGCCAGGGCGCTCGCTGACCCGCTGAAGCAGCAGGTCAAGGACCGCGGCCTGTGGGCGCTGTTCCTGGATAAGGACCTCGGCGGGCCCGGCTTCGGCCAGCTCAAGCTCGCCCTGCTGAACGAGATCCTTGGCCGGTACCGGTCGGCGCCGGTGGTATTCGGCACGGCCGCGCCGGACACCGGGAACATGGAGATGCTCGCTGCGTACGGCACCGAGGAGCAGAAGGACCGGTGGCTGCGCCCGCTGATGAATCAGGAGATCTTCTCCGCGTACTCGATGACCGAGCCGCAGGGCGGGTCGGACCCGAACCTGTTCAAGACGCACGCCGTCCGGGACGGCGACGAGTGGCTGATCAACGGCGAGAAGTGGTTCACCAGCGCGGGCGCCAGAGCCGACATCATCTTCGTGATGTGCACCAACGGCATGTTCGTGGTGCCGCGGGAGACGCCCGGCGTCGACATCATGGGCTACCCGCCGCTGCACAACCACATCCGGTACAACAACGTGCGCATCCCGGCTGACCACCTGCTCGGACCGGAGGACGGCGCGAAGGTGCTGGCCCAGCGACGGCTCGGTGGCGGCCGGATCCATCACGCCATGCGGACGGTCGCCCAGGTGCGGCTCGCCTTCGACATGATGTGCGAGCGGGCGCTGTCCCGTGAGTCGCACGGCAAGGTGATCGCCGAGCACCAGATGGTCGCCGAGGCCATCGCTGACTCCTACGCGGAGATCACCATGCTGCGGCTGCTGGTGCTGTGGACCGCGTGGACCATCGACAACTCCAGCACCCGCGAGGCCAGAACCCAGATCGCGGCGTGCAAGTACACGATGGGCAAGGTGCTGCGGGAGGTGAGCTACCGCGCGCTGCACATCATGGGCTCCCTCGGCACCACGAACCTCACGCCGCTGCAGGCGATGTACGCGGGCGCGCCGACCATGGCGATCGCCGACGGGGTCGACGAGGTGCACAAGGTCACCGTGGCCAGGAACGTGCTACGGGGTTACGAGCCGCATCCGGGGCTGTGGCCGACCGAGTACATCCCGGCCAAGCGGGACGAGGCCCGCAAGAAGTTCGCCGGCCTGATCGAGTCCGACCCGGAGCTGGCCGCCTGGGCCGACGCCGCGGTCCGCGCCACCGAGAGGGGCTGAGCGTGGAGATCAGTGGCCGGGTCGCCGTCGTCACCGGCGCCGCCAGCGGGGCCGGCCGCGCCATCGCGCTCGGTCTGGCGGCCCGCGGCGCGGGCGCGGTCGTTGTCAGCGACATCGACGCCGACGGCGCGGCAACGGTGGCGGACGAGGTCGGCCGGGCGGGCTGCCCCTCGCTCGCTGTCCGTGCCGACGTGTCGCGGGAGCAAGACATCAATGATCTGGTAACGGGGTCCGAGGCCGCCTTCGGCCCCGTTGGCCTGTTCTTCTCGAACGCCGGGCTCATCGTGGGCGGTGGCCCTGAGGTCGCCGACGAGGCGTGGTGCCGGATCTGGGCTGTCAACGTGCACAGTCACGTCTACGTAGCCCGCGCGGTGCTGCCCGGCATGCTGGCCAGGGGCGAGGGTTACCTGGTGATCACCGCGTCGGCGGCCGGGCTGCTCACCCAGCTCGGGTCCGCGCCGTACGCGGTCACCAAGCACGCGGCGGTCGCGCTGGCCGAATGGCTGTCGGTCACGCACGGGGACCAGGGCATCCGGGTTTCGTGCCTGTGCCCGCAGGCGTTCAGCAGCAGTCTGCTGAGCACCAGCGTGCGCGAACTCGGCGGTGCGCCGCTCGCGGGCAGCACGGGCGGCGGGTCGGCGCAGGCCGCCGTCGATGGCGTGCTGACGGCCGAGCAGGTCGCCGACGCGGCGCTCGACGCGATCGGCACCGAGGAATTCCTGATCCTCCCGCACCCTGAGGTCGCGACGTACGAACGACGCCGCGCCGACGACCGGGAACGCTGGCTGCGCGGGATGCGCCGGATGCAGGCCAGGCTCGCCGGCCAGCCCTAGCTCGGCGCTATCCCGCTTGCGGCCCTCCTACGTGTCGAGTGCGGCACGTTTCGCACGCAAGAACCGGCGCTGCGCGGCGCTGTCAGTGCGGGCAACGGCCGCGTCGTATTCGGCGGCGGCTTCGACGACGCGGCCGAGCCGCTGCAACAGGTCCGCCCGGATCCCGTGCAGCAGGTAGTAGCCGTCCAGGTCGAGGTCAGCCACGAGCTGCAGCGCCGCGGCGGGCCCGTCGAGCTCCGCGACCGCGACGGCCCGGTTCAGCCGGGCCACCGGGCCCGGTGCGATCGCAATCAGCTGGTCGTAGAGCGCGAGGATCTGCCGCCAGTCGGTCTTCGCGGTCGATGCGGCGTCGCTGTGCACGGCATTGATGGCTGCCTGGATCTGATACGGACCCGGCTGGTTCCGGCGCAGGCAGCGGCGGACCAGGGCCTGGCCCTCGGCGATCAGGTCACGATCCCAGCGGTCGCGGTCCTGGTCGGCGAGCAGCACGAGGTCACCGGCGTCCGTGGTGCGGGCCGCCCGCCGGGACTCGATGAGCAGCATCAGCGCGAGGAGCCCTGCCACCTCGGGCTCGTCGGGCATGAGCTCGGCGAGCAGCCGGCCCAGCCGGATCGCCTCGGCGCACAGGTCCGCGCGGATCAGGTCATCGCCGGAACTGGCCGCGTAGCCCTCGTTGAAGATCAGGTACAGCACCGCCAGCACGGCGGCGAGCCGGTCGGGCAGGTCGGCTTCGGCTGGTACCCGGTAGGGAATCCCCGCGTCCCGGATCTTGGCCTTGGCCCGCAGCCGGCGCTGGGCCATCGTCGGCTCCTGGACCAGGAACGCGCGGCCGATCTCCGCTGTGGTCAGCCCGCCGAGCAGCCGCAGCGTGAGCGCGACCCGGCTGGCAGGGGCCAGCGCGGGATGGCAGCAGGTGAAGATCAGCCGCAGCCGGTCGTCGTGCACAGGGCTTTCCTCCTCCGTGTTGTCCCGGCCACCGGCCGGCCAGGCCGGCTGCGCGCCGAGACCACAAAGGAGGAGCACCTGCGCATACCGGCCGGCCAAGCTTGCGTCCCGCCGCTTGCGGTCGATGCCCTTGTTCCGCGCCGTCGTGATCAGCCAGCCGGCCGGGCTCGGCGGCAGCCCGGCGGCGGGCCAGTGCTCCAGCGCCGATGCGAAAGCGTCCTGGACCGCGTCCTCGGCCAGCTCGATGTCCCCGAACACCCGGACCAGGACAGCAACCGCGCGGCCATGTTCCTGCCGGAAGACGCGCTCGATGTCGGCCGCCGGCACTAGCGGCTCGCCGGGTCGCCCCGGCCCGGTCTGCGGGGGCGACCAGGGCTGCTTCGATGCCACGACCGGTCAGTTCGACGCGGTGCCCACGAGGGGCCGTACCTCTACCGGCAACCCGGCGATCTCGGCGAATTGCTGGCTCCAGCGCAGCGCCTCGTCCAGGTCTGCTGCCCGGATGACGGTGAACCCGCCCAGGTGCTCCTTGCCCTCGGTGAACGGGCCGTCGGTGATGACGACCTCGCCGTCCCGGACGCGCAGCACGGTCGCGGTGCTGGGCGGCTGCAGCCCGCCGGTGAAAACCCACGCACCGGCGGCCTCCAGTTCGCTGCGCCACTTGGCGACCTGTTCCATGATGGGGCCGAGTACGTCGGGCGGCGGCGGGTTGGTGTCGGGCTGATACACGCTGATCAGGTACTGCGCCATGGTGCACCTCCGGGCTGGTGGTCCGCTCCCCGGCGGAGCGGTCTCCTGCCAGCTAGACGAACGACCCGGCCGCGGATCGACACCTCACGACCCGGCCGACAGCACCTTTCGCGGATGGCTGCCGTCCACGTAGCCCACGAACGGCGGGTAGATGTTGTAGCCGAGCAGCTCCTGCAGCCGGTGCGGCAGCTCGCGCGCGACCTCGCGGGACACCGCCAGGCAGTGGTTCTCCTGCTGGCGCAGCCAGCCCGCCGCATACTCGAGGATCACCCCGAGCCGCGGCGCCGCCGTCAGGTTCGCGCCCCCGCCGTGCCACAGGCTGCCGAGGTAGAACATGACCGAGCCGGGCGAGATGACCGCCGTCTCGACCGGGTCGTCGCCAGTCGGCACGCGACCGGGCGGCCAGGCGTGGCTACCAGGAATGAACCTTGTCGCGCCGTTGGCCACGGTGAATTCGTCCAGCGGCCACATGGTGTTGACCACCAGCGGCGGGTGCGGTTCGGGTACCGGGTAGATCGCGTCGTCGCGGTGCAGGATCTGCGCCTTCTCGCCGGGCCCGATGCGGATGCCGACCGGCGCGCTCAGCTGATAGTGGCCGAGCACCTCGTCCAGCACTGCCAGCAGCAGCGGATGGGTTGCCGCCGCGTCGAACGTCCTGGTCTTGGCGAACAGCGCGTACACCCGCTGGGTGGTGAAGCCCTCGAACGAGTTCCGACCCGTCGGGGTGGTGCCGAGCACGCGGTGCAGATC
>JBOHCP010000321.1:0-6264 GCA_050698875.1 Streptosporangiaceae bacterium
ATGCAGAAGGTAGTGGTAACCGGGTCGGCGGGATTCATCGGCGGTTACCTTGTCGAGGAATTGCTCAGCCGTGGTTACAGCGTGGTGGGCGTGGACAATTTCTCCAAGTACGGCAGGGTGCGGAAGTCCTATGACGATCATCCCCGCTACCGTCTGGTCGACGGCGACGCCCGCGACGCCGGGCTGATGACCGGCCTGCTCGCCGACTGTGATCACTTCGTCGCCGGCGCCGCGATGATCGGCGGCATCTCCTACTTCCACACCTACGCCTACGACCTGCTCGGGACCAACGAGCGCATCATCGCCGCCAGCTGCGACGCGGCGATCGCCGCGCACCGATCCGGTCGGCTCAAGAAGGTCACCTACCTGTCCTCGTCGATGGTGTTCGAGTCGGCCAGCTCGTGGCCGTCGTACGAGGGTCAAGAGCGCGAGTGCCCGCCGCCGCTGTCGTCCTACGGCTTCCAGAAGCTCGCGGTCGAGTACTTCGCCCGGGCCGCGTACGAGCAGTACCGCCTGCCGTTCACGATCGTCCGGCCGTTCAACTGCGTCGGCATCGGTGAGGGCCGCGCCCTCGGCGACGAGGAGATCATGTCCGGCAACGTCAAGCTCGCGATGAGCCACGTCGTCCCCGACCTCGTGCAGAAGGTGCTCAAGGGCCAGGACCCACTGCACATCCTCGGCGATGGCAGCCAGGTGCGGCACTACACCTATGGCGGCGACCTGGCCCGGGGCATTGCCGACACGCTGGAGCACCCCGACGCGCTGAACGAGGACTTCAACCTGTCGACCGCGCAGTCCACGACCGTGCTTGAGCTGGCAGATGCCATCTGGCAGAAGATCAAGGGCCCTGGTGTCCCGCTGCGTCTCGTGCACGACGAGCCATTCACCCACGACGTGCAGCGGCGCGTGCCGAGCACCGACAAGGCCGAGCGGATCCTGGGGTTCGAGGCCACCACGTCCCTACCGACGATGCTCGACGAGGTCATCCCGTGGATCCGGCAGGCCATCGAGGACGGCGTGATCTGATCCGGCGGGCCCATCCGGAGCCTGTCACAGCCGCGTCACGGCGCCCGCCTACGGTGACCGTGTGCAGCTCACCCGTCGTCACGTCATCGCGACCGCCATGGCTCTGATCGAGGCCGAAGGCGCGCAGCCACCGTCCATGACGCGGCTCGCCACCGAACTCGGCTGCGGCCTGGTGTCGCTCTACAGCCACGTTCCGTCAATGCAGGCGCTACTCGACGGCGTGGCCGGCGCCGTCGTGTCCGATATCGAGGCGGGCGGCACCGAGGCGGGCGGCACCGAGGTGACGTGCATCGGGGTGACCGCGGCGCCCGGTACGGGCTGGCCGGCTCAGCTGCGGGCGCAGGCTCGGGCGGCACGGCGGGCCGCGGCGGCGCACCCGAGGTGCACCATCGCGGTGGCGGGCCGGCTGCCTGCCACCGCGGCCCTGCTTCGGCCGGCCGAGCAGGTGCTCGGCACGCTGCGCGCGGCCGGATTCGGCGGACCGGACGCGGTGCGGATCATGCGGGCGCTCGCCGCGTACCTGGTGGGCTCCCTGGTATGGGAGGTCGGCGTCGCCCCTACTCTGCGCGCCACTGCCCCGGAGAGCACCCGTCCCGTGCTGCGCCGCGCCTCGTTCCCGCACCTCACGGCTCTGTCGGCGGAACTGGCCGGTGCAGGCGCTGATACTCATCCGGACGCCGACTTCGAATTCGGGCTCGAGTTGCTGCTGCGCGGGATGGCCGGATTGCCGGGCGCGCACCCGGCGGTCAGCTAGCCGCTCCCGGCGCCGCGGGACATCCGGGCGCCGGCGCCGACGACACCACCGCCTGCGGCGATCGCCAGGGCCAGCACCAGCGGGACCACCAGCGCCCGCTGCAGGCCGAGCCCGGTCGCCAGCCCGCCGATCAGCACCGGTCCGGCGAGCAGCCCCGCGTAGCCGGATCCGGCCACCCGCGCGATCCCGAGCGCGGGCCTGGCGGGGTCAAGGTTGCCCGCAGCCGACAGCAGCAGCGGGAACGTGCAGGACAGGCCCGCACCGAACGCGGTGAAGCCGGCGATGGCGCCCGCTGGATCGGGACTCAGCAGGCCGAGGCCGAGCCCTGCCGCCGCGATCAGGCCGCAGCAGCGCATCAGGGGCGCGGCCCCGAACCGGGCGTTCAGCCGGTCGCCGGACAGCCGGCCCACGGCCATCGCCACGCTGAACCCGGCGTAGCCGAGCGCGGCCAGCGCGGCCGACGTGCCGAGGTTGTCGTGCAGGTAGACCGCGCTCCACCCCTCGGCCGAACCCTCGCCGAGCAGTGAGCAAGCCGCGAGCATCGCCATGAGTAGCAGGGTCGGCGTCCATGAGCGCAGCCGGCCAGCGCCGGCCCGAGCAGACGCAGCCGGAGCGGACGCAGCAGCCGGAGCGGACGCAGCCGGAGCGGACGCAGCCGGAGCGGACGCAGCCGGAGCGGAAGCAGCCGGAGCGGAAGCGGCCGGACAGGCGGCCCCGGCCGGCTCGACCCCGTTCCCGCCCGAATCAGCAACCAACCAGCGGCCCGCCAGCGCGGTGACGCACGCCAGCGGGACGCCCACGGTCGCGAAGTTGACCGCGGGGACGATCCCCGCCCACGCGAACAGCCCGCCGAGGAGCGCACCGGCCAGGCCGCCGAAGCTGTAGCAGGCGTGGAAGGAGGTCATCAGCGGGCGGCCCGCGGCGCGCTCGACGAGCACCGCCTGGGAGTTCATGGCGACGTCCACCAGCCCGCTAGCCAGCCCGAAGGCGAACAGCGCGACCATGAGCGCTGCCAGGTTGGGCGCCAGGCCGAGCGGCACCGGCAGCACCGCCGCACAGGTTCCGGCGATCATGGTGGGCCGCCGGCTGCCGGACCGGTGCACGATGCGGCTGGCGAACAGCACCATGACGACCAGGCCGGCCGGCGCCGACAGCAGCGCCAGGCCGAGCACCCCGTCAGTCAGGTGCAGGCTCTGCTTCACCGCCGGGATCCTGGCCAGCCAGACGCCGTTGGCGAGACCGAGCGCGGCGAAGTACGTCAGCACCGCGATGCGGGCCCGTGGCAGCGCACCGCGGGCCGGCCCGCTGCGCGCGGGCGTGAGCGTGCTGTCCGCCAGCGCTAGCCCGCCACCCGCTCGGCGATGTCGTCCCCGATCTCCGGCGTCGACCGCGGCGACCACGCGCCCTGCCGCTCCAGCAGGTCGTCCGAGATCGCCTGCTCGATCCGCGCCGCCTCGGCCGACAGCCCGAGATGCTCGCACAGCATCGCCGCCGACAGGATCGTCGCGGTCGGGTCGGCCTTCTGCTTGCCGGCCAGGTCGGGCGCGCTGCCATGGACGGGCTCGAACATGCTCGGCGCCGTGCGGGCTGGGTTGATGCTGGCGCTCGCGGCCGCCCCGATGCCGCCCGCCACTGCCGCCCCGAGGGCGCTGAGGATGTCGCCGAACATGTTGTCGGTGAGGAGCACGTCGAACCGCTCGGGCTGGGTGACGAAGTACCCCGCGGCCGCGTCCATGTGGCAGTACTCGGTGGTCACGTCCGGGTAGTCGGCGGCGACCTCGGTCACGATGCGCCGCCACAGGTCGCCGGCGTAGGCCAGCACGTTGCTCTTGTGCACCAGGGTCAGCCTGCGGCGCGGCCGCTCGACGGCGCGCTGCAGCGCGTATCGGGCCGCCCGGCCGACGCCGAACGCGGTGTTGATGCTGTCCTGCGTGGCCACCTCGGCGGGAGTTCCCTTCCGCATGATCCCGCCGGCCTCGATGTAGGGACCCTCGGTGCCCTCCCGGACGATCAGCATGTCGACCTGCTCGGACCGCACCCCCACGACCGGTGACGCGACTCCCGGATAAAGCCGGACCGGGCGCAGCGTGACGTACTGGTCGAACTCGAACCGCAGCCGCAGCAGCAGGCCGCGTTCCAGCACCCCGCTCGGCACGCTCGGGTCGCCGACCGCGCCGATCAGGATCGCGTCGTGCTGCCCGAGCTCGGCGAGCACGGCGTCAGGAAGGATCTCGCCGGTTCGTTTCCAGCGCTGCGAGCCGAGGTCGTAGCCGGTCGGTTCCACGGCCACGGTGCCGAGCGCGCGCAGCACCTTGATCGACTCGGCGACGACCTCGGGCCCGATGCCGTCGCCGCCGATCACGGCGAGCCGGATGCTTCGTGCTGCTACCACCCGCCTACCTTACTTGTCGGGCGGGGAGGGCCGCGAGCGTCAGTCTTCGTCCAGGTCGACGACCCTCGCCAGCCCGGCGCCGGTCGCAATGGCGATCTCGCCGAGCAGTTCCAGCGACACCGCCGAGTCGGCCGACAGCACCAGCATCGCGTCGCCGCCCTGAGCACGCCGGCAGACCTGCATACCGCCGATGTTGATCTGGTGGCTGCCGAGGATCTGACCGACCGCGCCGACGACGCCAGGCCGGTCGACGTAGCCGAGGAAGATCATGTGCTCGGCCGGGGCGATCTCGGCGTCGAGGCCGTTCACCTCGACGAGCCGCTCGGCCAGCCGCAGTCCGGTGAGGGTGCCGCTGACCGACACCAGCTGCCCGTCCGGCGCGGTGCCCCGGATGGTGAGCAGGTTGCGCCAGTCCTTGCTGATCTGGTCGGCGGTGATGGTCAGCTCGACGCCCCGCTCCTTGGCCACGAGCGGCGCGTTCACGTAGGTGACGGGTTCCTCGGTCACGTCGCTGAACAGGCCCTTCATGGCCGCTAGCTCCAGCACGCTGACGTCTAGCCTGGCGATCTCGCCCTTCGCTTCGACCGCGACCGACGCCGTGGCGCCACCGGCCAGTGCGGCGAACACGCGGCCGAGCTTCTCACCGAGTGGCAGCCACGGGCGCAGGTCCTCGGCGACGGCGCCGCCCTGCACGTTGACCGCGTCCGGCACGAACTCGCCGTCCAGGGCCAGCCGGACCGACCGGGCGACCTGGGTACCCGCCTTCTCCTGGGCCTCTGCCGTGCTGGCGCCGAGATGCGGGGTCGCCACGACGTTGTCGAAGCCGAACAACGGGCTGTCGGTGCAGGGCTCCCTGGCGTACACGTCGATGCCCGCGCCAGCCACCCGGCCCTCGCGCAGGGCCGCCGCCAGGGCGGCCTCGTCGACGATGCCGCCGCGTGCCGCGTTGATGATGCGCACCGCGGGCTTCACCAGGCGCAGTTCCCGATCGCCGATGAGGCCGACCGTCTCGGCGTTCTTCGGCAGGTGCACAGTGACGAAGTCGGACTCGGCCAGCAGGTCGTCGAGGCTGACCATGCGGACACCGAGCTGCGTCGAGGTGGCAGACGGAGCGTAGGGGTCGTACGCGATCACCGTCATGCCGAACGCCGACAGCCGCTGCGCGACAAGCGCGCCGATCCGGCCGAGCCCGAGGATGCCGGCGACCTTGTTCTGCAGCTCCACGCCGGTGTACGCGGACCGCTTCCACTGGCCGCTCTTCAGCGAGGCGTTCGCCTGCGGCACGTTGCGGGCCAGCGCGAGCAACAGCGCGACGGCGTGCTCGGCGGCGCTGACGACGTTGCTGGCCGGCGCGTTCACCACCATGACGCCGGCCTTCGTCGCGGCGTCCACGTCTACGTTGTCCAGGCCGACACCAGCGCGGGCGACCACGCGCAGCCGACGGCCGTGCGCAATCGCCTCCGCGTCGATCTGGGTGGCGCTGCGGACGATCACCGCGTCGACCTCCGCCAGCGCCGGCAGCAACTTGCTGCGGTCCGCGCCGTCGGTGTAGCGAACCTCGAAGGAGGACTCCAGCAGGGCGATCCCGGCCGGGGACAGTTCCTCAGCGACGAGCACGACGGGTGCAGGCACGACTCCTCCGATGTCCGGGCGCCAGGAGTTCCCAGTCTACCGAGGCCTTTGTGAAGCCCTTCACAAGGCCTAGGCAGGCGATAAGGACGGTGAGCGTCACAGTTACGAGGCAGGTACGACGGAGCTGCGGCGCCCAGCGAGGCGCCCGGCCCGCGGCTCGAGCCGCTCACAACCGCCAGCGACTCGATCCTCCGCCGCTTCGTCCTACCGCTGGCAGAAGCTCGCGGTCGAGGACTAGCCCGAGATCGGGGCAAGACATGGCCTTGACGGACGTCGACTGCAGGCGTACACCGAGGGCGTGGGCCACGAGTTAGGCACATAGCGCTACCAGCAGCCGGTAGCACTTCTTCAGAATGGTCCATGTGAGGTTGCGGATTGGATCTTCCGGTGTTTCCTGCGACCGGCAGCCAATCCTGGGCAAGGCTTGGCGCGTCTTGCCGCCGGACCCCGGCCTGGCTCT
>JBOHCP010000322.1:0-6260 GCA_050698875.1 Streptosporangiaceae bacterium
CCGCGCTGCTGCAGCGGCGCGGCCTGCGCGAGCTCAGTGAGCGGTTCGATGCCGAGACGTACGGCGGTGCGGCGCTGCTCGGACTCGAGGCGACCGTGGTGATCGCGCACGGATCGGTGACCGCACGCGGCGCCGCCGCCGCCTGCAAGCTCGCGGCCGAGCTCACCGAGCGGCGCATCACCGAGCGGATCAGAGAGCGGCTCGGCCCGGGCCGGGCCGGCCACTTCCTGCGCCGAGCTGACCGCGTGCCCGGCAGCACGAGCGGGGTCGCCGGCCACTGAGCAACGCCACCCACTGACGGCCGACTGGGGCGGCGCATGCCGGGGCCGCCCGCAGACAGACGGACAGACAGACGGGCGGACGCCGCATCGGAAAACCCGGTGCACAGCCCGGTAGGCTGGGGAGATGACCGACCCGGAGGCTGCCCTCGGCGTGCTCGTGCGGCACGCGCTGGCGGCCGAGCTCGGCCCCGAGTACGCGGACGCCGATCCCCTGATCCGGCCGTCCGACTTCGCCGACTACCAGTCCAACGCCGCTATGAGCCTGTCGAAGCGCGTCGGCCGGCCGCCGCGAGACATCGCGGGGCCGGTGACCGGCCGGCTGACCGCCGCCGCCGCCGTGTCAAGCGCCGAGGTGAGCGGACCTGGCTTCATCAACATCACGCTCGCAGCCGACTGGATCGCCGGCCAGGCAAGCGAACAGCTCGGCGACCAGCGGCTTGGCGTGCCGGACGCCGAGCAGGCCCAGCGGATCGTCGTGGACTACTCCTCCCCGAACGTCGCCAAGGAGATGCACGTCGGCCACTTGCGGACAACGGTCGTTGGCGACGCCGTCGTCCGGGTCCTCGAGTATCTCGGCCACGACGTCATCCGGGCAAACCACATCGGCGACTGGGGCACGCAGTTCGGCCTGCTGCTCGAGCATCTGCTCGACGTCGGTGAGCAGGCTGCGTACGGCCAGCTCGCGGCCGGCGAGATCAACGCGTTCTACCAGGCGGCGAAGCAGAAGTTCGACGACGACCCGGCCTTTGTCGACCGGTCCCGCCGCCGGGTTGTCGCGCTGCAGTCAGGTGACGCCGAGACGCTGCGGCTCTGGCAGACGCTGGTAGCCGACAGCGAGCAGTACTACCGCACGATCTATGAGCGGCTCGGCGTCAAGCTCACCGACGTCGACCTGGCCCCGGAGAGCTTCTACAATCCCATGCTCGCGGACGTCTGCGACGAGCTGGAGTCACTCGGCGTGGCGGTGCTGAGCGACGGGGCGCTGTGCGTGTTCCCGCCGGGATTCACGGCGCGCGACGGCAGCCCGCTGCCGATCATCTTGCGCAAGAGCGACGGCGGCTACGGTTACGGCGCAACCGACATGGCCGCGATCCGGTACCGCGTCCGCGACCTTTGCGCCGACCGGCTGATCTACATAGTCGGCTCGGAACAGGCCCTGCACTTCGCCATGATCTTCGCGGTAGCCCGGCAGGCGGGCTGGCTCACCGACAAGGTCAGGGCGGAGCACGCCGCCATCGGCATGGTCGCTGGCACGGACGGCAAGCGGTTCCGGACCAGGTCAGGCGGCTCGGTGAAGCTGAGCAGGCTGATCGACGAGGCGGTCGAGCGGGCCGAGGATGTCATCATTGACCGCTACGACGACCCGGAGCAGCGGCACCAGATCGCCCAGGCGGTCGGCATCGGGGCGCTCAAGTACGGCGACCTCTCGGTCGCCCGCAACTCCAGCTACGTGCTCGACTTCGACCGGCTGCTCGCCCTCACCGGCAACACCGGGCCGTACCTGCAGTACGCCGCGGCCCGCATCCGGTCGATCTTCGCCAGAGCCGGACTCGACCCGGCCGCCGCCAGCTCCGGCCCGATCCTGCTGGGCACGAGCGCCGAGCGGGCGCTCGCGCTGCGGCTGCTCGGGTTCGGCCGGGCGGTCGAGGACGTCACGGTGGGCGCCGAGCCGCACAAGCTGACCGGGTACCTGTTCGAGACGGCGAGCGCGTTCACCACGTTCTACGAGCAGTGCCCGGTACTGAGCGCTGCCGACGAGACCCGGCAGAGCAGGCTCGCGCTCTGCGCGCTGACCCTGCGGGTCCTCGTCACCGGCCTCGGGCTGCTGGGCATCAGCGTGCCGGCCCGAATGTAACGAGCCCGTTACCCGCCCTGACGGATTTTCGCTGGCTCTTCCCGGGAAGCTCCCAGGTCGCGCGACCTTCTTACCCATCCACCGCGGTCAGGATGTTGGACATGGACAGCGACACTACGCACATTGATCCCGTCGATCCTGGCAACCCTGGCAACCCTGGCAACCCTGGCAACCCTGGCGGGCCGGGGCGGCCGCCGCGCTCGTCAGGCCGGACCAAGCGGATCATCACCACCGCCGCCGCCGGCGCCGTGCTGCTCGGCAGCGGCACCGCGATCGGCGTCGCGCTGACCGGTGGCGCCTCGGCCGCCACGAGCTCGCCGCCCGTCAGCACCGCGACTTCCGGCCCGTCCCCATCGACGAGCCCCGGCACCGGCGGCGCCGGCTCAACGGCCTCCCGCTGCACCAAGCTCACCGAGGAGCTCGTGCTCGGCAACCACGCGAAGCTCGCGGCCCGGCTGCACGCACTGTGCACCCGGCCGCTGCTGCGGCTCGCCCTCGTCGGCGGGGAACACGGCACGGTGACCTTCACGGGCAAGTCCGGCACCACGACTGCCCTGTTCGAGCGCGGGATGGTGCAGTCCGACACCGGGTCGGTCATCACCGTCACCGCAGCGGACGGGACGACCTGGACCTGGGACATCACGAGCAGCACGGTCATCAGGCAGGCGGGCAGCAGGGCAACGGTCAGCAGGGGCGACCAGGTCTTTGTCGCGGGCACGCTGGTCAGCGGTGCCAACGACGCGCGGCTCATCCGGATCCGCAGCACCTGATAGCCGGCCGAACACGGGCAAGGGCCTGCCGGCAGGGCGGGTCTTTGCCCGCGCGTCGGCATGGTCGGTGGACCCATTCGCGCGCCCGTGCCGGTAGCCTCGTGGACGCTGAGCGTGCGACGCCATGCGCAAGCTACGTGCAGGAACCCATGACAGACAACGACCGGATACCGCAGGTGCTCGTCGTCGACGACGAGCCGAACATCCGTGAGCTTGTGCAGGTAGCGCTCAGGTTCCACGGCTGCTCCGTGACCACGGCCGGCACCGGCAGGGCCGCGCTGCGGCAGGCCGACGCTGCCAGGCCAGACCTGATCGTGCTGGACGTCATGCTGCCTGACCTCGATGGCTTCGAGGTCTGCCGCCGGCTCAGGGCGGCCGGCAACGAGGTGCCGGTCATCTTCCTGACCGCTCGCGACACCTCATCGGACACGGTCACCGGCCTGGCCCTCGGCGGGGATGACTACGTCACCAAGCCGTTCTCGGTCGAGGCCCTGGTCGCACGCGTCCGTGCCGTGCTGCGGCGCGCGTCCCGGTCGGCCACCGAGGATCAGGCCGACCGGGCGGGGGTGCCGCTGCGGGTCGCGGACCTCGAGCTGGACGAAAACCGCTGGACCGTGCACCGGGCCGGCGTCCCCGTCGAGCTGTCGCCAACCGAGTTCCGGCTCCTCGCCTACCTCATGCGGCACGAGGGCCTGGTGCTGACCAGGGCCCAGCTGCTAGAGAACGTCTGGGGCTGGGATTACTCCGGCGTCTCCCAGATTGTCGAGACCTACATGAGCTACCTGCGCCGCAAGCTCGACCCGCTGGGACCGCCGCTCATCCATACCCAGCGCGGCGTCGGCTACAGCCTGCGACCCGAGCGCGGCGCCCCGCGCTCGGACGGGCCCCCGTAGGTGCGCCGCCGCAAGCTCTCCCTGCGCGGCCGGATGCTGGTGATGCTCGTCGCGGTCACGATCATCCTGCTGCTGATCATGGGCACGGTCAGCGGGTACCTCGTCACCAACCGGGCCAACGCGCAGGCTGCCTCCCGCGACGCGACGCTGAACGGAGCCGCCACACTGCTCGCCAGGGACCCGCTGCTGGCGGCGAACCAGAGCCAGACCGGTTACGCGGCCGTCGAGGTGCCCCTGGCATCGCCGTCGAACGTCGAGTCGCTCACCAGGAACGCGCTGACCAGTCAGCTGGCTGCGGCCGTCGGCCAGTGGCTCAGGAGCCCCGCCGTCGCGCCCGCCGTGACGCTCGCCAAGCAGGGCCGCCGGCGCCAGGCGGTCCAGCAGCTCGAGACGCTCGACTGCCAGCAGCTGCCCAGGGCGGGCTGCAAGCCGGACCAGCTCGCACCGGGCATGGCCGTCGTCAGCCGGTTCACCGATCCGGCCAGCGCCGCGGAGGCCACGTCGGCCGGGCGGGCCATCCTGTTCGTCGGCGAGGACGTCAGCACGAGCACCAGCCAGGTCAGGGACTTTGTCATCGCCGAGCTGATCACCGGCCTGGCGCTGATCGTGCTGCTGGCGCTCGGCGGCGAGTGGCTGATTGGCCGCGGCCTTGACCCCCTCGACGAGATGACCAGGACAGCCAGCGAGATCACCTCGCGCGGTGACCTCACCGCCCGGATGCCCGACGACGGCGACCGGACCGAGATCGGCCGGCTCGGCGCGTCCATCAACACCATGCTCGACCGGATCCAGCAGGCGTTCACCTCGCGGCTGCGATCCGAGCAGAAGGTGCGCGAGTTCGCCGCCGACGCCTCGCACGAGCTGCGAACGCCGCTGACCACGATCCGCGGTTACGCCGAGCTCTACCGCCAGGGCGCGCTCGGCCCGGACCAGCTGCCGAACGCCATGCGCCGGATCGAGCAGGAGTCAGAGCGGATGAGCATGCTCGTGGCCGAACTGCTCGAGCTCGCCCGGCTCGACCGCACCTCCTCGCTGGACCTGGCAGAGACGGATCTCGCCAGCCTGGTGCGCGACGCAGTCTCGGATGCGATCGCCGTCGAGCCGGGACGCCCGGTGCGCGCGGATGCCCCGCCGCGCCTCGTCGCGGTCGTCGACGAGGCGCGGATCCGGCAGGTGCTGGCGAACCTGCTGGCCAACGTTCGCGAGCACACCCCGGCGGGCACGCGCGCAGTGGTAAGGCTGGCCGAGGCCGGCGGCGGCGTGCTGATCGAGGTGGCCGACGCCGGGCCCGGCATGTCGCCGCAGAACGCAGCCCGCGCCTTCGACCGGTTCCACCGGGCCGGGCCGTCCGCGGCCGAGCCCGCCACAGCGGAAACAGACCACCACCAGGAGGGGAACGGGGCCGACCGGGCTACCGTGCCTTACCGGGTCGCGGTCGGCCCCCAGCTCGGCGGAGGCGGGCCTGGCCCGCAGCTCGCCGCCGCAGGATCTGGCCCGCAGCTCGCCGCCGCCGCGCCGTACGGGAGCGCGCGCGACGGCGCGGAGCCAGGCGGCCGTGAGCCGAGTGGCGGGCCGGGCGGCCGTGAGCCGAGTGGCGGGCCGGGCGGCAGCGAGGCTGCGGGCGCCGAGCCCGGCAGCACCGGGCCCGACGGCGCCGAGCGGACCAGCGGTAGCGGCCTGGGGCTGTCGATCGTGCAGGCCATCGCAGCGGCGCACGGCGGCCGGGCCGCACTCGACTCGGTGCCGGGCAGCGGCACCAGGGCGCGCGTGTGGCTGCCGGTCAGGGTCGTTTCTTAGTGCCAGCCTGGCCGTCCTGAACCGCGTCATCGTCATCGGCATCGGCCTCGGCGTCATCGGGCAGGTGCTCGAACAGGTAGTAGACGGCCAGCAGCCCGAAGATGATGAGAGCGGCGACCGGGGCGAACAGCGCGACGACCGTCCCGGCTACGTAGCCGGCGTTACCCGCGGTGAATCGGATCGTCGACAGGCGCGGCGTCCGCACCACCCGCCGGGCGCCAAGCTCGCGCTGGTGCCGCGCCACGTAGATCCACATCGAGGCGTAGCTGATCGCGATCACGATCATGACCAGGCCGTAGGTCACGGCGGCGACCTTGCCCGCCCTGCTGTCGTTCAGGTGGGCAGCGACGAGCGCCGTCGGGAACGGGATCGCAACGACGCCCATCAGCAGCAGCACGTTCAGCACCAGCACGACGCGGTTCACCCGGCTGACCGCCGCGAGCATCGTGTGGTGATTCAGCCACATGATGCCAATGGTCAGAAAGCTGACCACGTAAGCCAGGTAGGCGGGCCAGTGTCCGGCGAGCGACCCGGCGGTCAGCGGCGGCTTCGTGATGTCGGCGATCGGCAGCAGGTTGAAGACCAGGACCGTGATCGCGACGGCGAAGACGCCGTCACTGAAGGACTCAGCCCGCCGCGGGTCCACTCACGTGCTGTCGTGGTC
>JBOHCP010000323.1:0-6251 GCA_050698875.1 Streptosporangiaceae bacterium
CGCCCGGCCCGCCCGGCCCGCCCGGCCCCGCCCCGGCCGGCGTCGGTCAGGTCACCGGCCTGTGGACGGCGCCGGACGGCGCGCTGATCCGCAGCGTGTTCGCTACTGCGCGGTCGGTGAGGAGCGTGGCCGCGTAGCCGCACCGACCACCGGCTCCGGGCGCCATGGGAGTGAATCTGCTATGGCAATAGCAATAGCAATCTCACAACCATGGCGAGCGCTGCCGCGCCGATGCTGCACGCTCGGCGCGCGGCCGCCATCAGGCGGCGCAAGGTAGCGGTCGGCTGGGACTAGCCGGTATCCTGGTCTCATGCAGTGCGCAGCGCACCAGGAGATGATGTCCCGCTAGCCGGGGCCCGCTTGACGCTGCCAGGATCTTGAGTCCGCACGAGGCCCCCAGGGGGCCTCGATTCATGTGCGGGTCGGTGCCCCCGGAAATTACCAGGAGGTTCCGATGACCCGCCTATATCTGAGCACGACCATCCCGTACGTCAACGCGCGCCCGCACGTCGGTCACGCGCTGGAGCTGGTCCAGGCCGACGTGCTCGCCCGGCACCACCGCCGCATCGGCGACCAGGTACGGCTGCAGAGCGGCACCGACGACAACTCGCTCAAGAACGTGCTTGCCGCGGAGCAGGAGGGCGTCAGCACGAGGGAGCTGGTCAACCGCAACGCCAGCTTCTTCGCCGGGCTGCGCGAGCACCTGTCGCTCAGCTTCGACGACTTCCTCCGGACCAGCAGCGACCCTCGCCACCGGCCGGGCGTGGAACGGCTCTGGCGCGCCTGTCAGGTCGGCGGAGATCTGTACCGCCGGGACTACCAGGGTCTGTATTGCGTCGGCTGCGAGCAGTTCTATGCCCAGGACGAACTGGCCGGCGGCGCCTGTCCGGAGCACGGCACCCGGCCGCAGCTGATCACCGAGGAGAACTGGTTTTTCCGGCTGTCCCGGTACGCCGGCCGGCTGCGTGACGAGATCAGCTCGGGCCGGCTGCGGATTGAGCCGGCCAGCCGGCGCAACGAGGTGCTCGGATTCCTCGACGGTGGCCTGACCGACTTCAGCGTGTCCCGATCGGTGCAGCGAGCCCGCGGCTGGGGCATTGGAGTGCCGGGCGACCCGAGTCAGGTGGTCTACGTGTGGTGGGATGCCCTCGGCAACTACGTCACGGCCCTCGGCTACGGGGCCAAGGGCACGCGCGCCGCCGGCTACCAGCGCTGGTGGGTCGAGGCCGACCGGCGGGTGCACCTGGTGGGCAAGGGCGTGCTCCGGTTCCACGCGGTGTACTGGCCCGCGATCCTGCTGTCCGCGGGCGCCCCGCTGCCGACGGAGATAGTCGTACACGACTACCTGACCGTCGGCGGTAGCAAGATCAGCAAGTCGGCGGCCACCGCCCAGCAGGAGAGCAGCGACCCGGTCGCGCTGGTTCGCGCGTACGGCGTCGACGCGCTGCGCTGGTGGCTGCTGCGCGAGGTGCCGCGGGCCGGTGACACCGACTTCACCGTCGACAAGCTGATCGGCCGCGCCAACCAGGACCTGGCAAACGGGCTCGGCAATCTCGTCAGCAGGGTTTCTTCGATAGCCCATGCATACCGGAACGGGGTCGTTCGGCCCTGCCGCCGTCCGCACGGGACCAGCCGCTGGCTTGCCGCAGCCGCCGACCGGTGCCCGCCCGGCCCGGCTACCGCACCCGGCGCGCTGATAGCGCCGGACTGGCCGGCCGACGCGGCCGCGCTCGCGGACACGATCGAGCGCACGCCGGACGCGGTACGTTCCGCGCTGGCCAGGTTCGACTTCCGCGCCGCCGCGGCCGCCGTCTTCGAGATCGTCGAGCAGGCGAACCGGTACATCGAGGTGGCGGAGCCCTGGCACCTCGGCCCGGCCGAGCGCGCCGGAGATGCCACGGCCGGGCAGCGGCTTGACCAGGTGCTCGGTGCCCTCGTCGCGGCCTGCCAGGTGCTAGCGGCGGAGATCTGGCCGTTCCTCCCGGACCTGGCCGCACGGGTCGCGGCCGCGTGCGATGACTTTGGTGGCGCGCTGCCGAAGCCGCGGCGGGTGTTTCCCCGGATCGATCGCGCGCCGGGGCGCTATCCTGCCGTCGCTGCAGATACGGAAGGCGAAAGCGAGGCCGCCTCGTGCGTAGTGGAACCGGCGACGTACTGATCTGGGTTCCGACCGACCCGGTGGCGGACGCGCTGGCCGGGCTGGGCGGCGTGACCGTGGAGGTGGTCTCGCCGGCCGGAGCCACGCTGCCGGCGTCTGCCGCCAGTGTGGAGTTCTACGTGCCGCCGTTCTTCCCCCCTCTGGACGCCGTGACCGCCATGGCGCAGATGCCGAGGCTGCGGGTCGTGCAGACGCTGACCGCCGGCTTTGACCGGGTCCGCCCGCACGTGCCGCCCGCGGCTCTGCTGTGCAACGCTCGCGGCGCACACGACGCGAGCACCGCGGAGTGGGTGGTGGGCACGGCGGTAGCCGTGTTCCGTCAGTTCCCGTATTTCGCGGTCGAGCAGGCGGCCGGGCGGTGGAGCTACCGGTTCACCGACACCCTGGCCGGCGCGAGCGTGCTGATCGTCGGCTACGGCTCGATCGGCCAGGCGGTGGAGCGCCGGCTGGCCGGCTTCGATGTCGAGGTTCGCCGGGTGGCGCGGTCAGCCAGGGACGGGGTCAGCCCGGTGTCGGACCTGCCCCGGTTGCTGCCGGACGCGGACGTGGTGGTCCTGCTGGCGCCGGTGACCAGGGAGACGGTCGGCATGGTCGACGCGGCGTTCCTGGCCCGCATGAAGGACGGCGCGCTGCTCATCAACGCTGCGCGCGGCGTGCTTGTGGTTACCGATGACCTGGTGGCAGCGGCGCGGACGGGACGGCTGTCGGCCGCGGTGGACGTGACCGATCCCGAGCCGCTGCCGCCCGGTCACCCGCTCTGGGCGCTGCCGAAAGTGCTGATCACGCCCCACATCGGAGCGTCGAATCCGTACTCGCTGCGGATGGCGAACAACCTCGTCCGGGCCCAGGCCGAGCGCTACGTCGCCGGCCAGCCGCTGGCGAACGTGATCACGGGCGAGTACTAGCCCCGGGTCCTTGGGTCGCCGCCGGGACAGCACGGCGGGGTCCGGCGGTCGCCGCCGGGACAGCACGGCGCAGGTCAGCACGTTAGCCGCAAGCCGCCACGAAGTTGTCGCCGTGTGTAGGCCCATCCTCAATCCAAGCGTGATCTGTGCGTCGTAAAGTCGTGCCCGCTTCACTGAGAGTGCGAGACACAGGACGTCTCCGGGAGCGTCGGCACGCCCGCCGGGACGCCTGGTATGGATGCCCGCCCGTCGGCGTGCCGCAGGCACGAGCCCCTTTGCCTGACGTGCAGCCTTCTGTGCCCTGGCTCGCGCCCTGCACGTCTCGGTCTGGTGACACGGGACGCGGCCGACGGGAGGTCTGGTGCACGCACGCCGGATTCAGGCGCTCGCCTCAGCCCGGCTGCCATGAGCCTGTCGGCTGCCGCCTGGACGACCGTCGGTGTCCTGCTGACGGTGCTGGCGGCCGTGCTGCTGGTTCGCCGGTACCGGCGGGGCGACGTCTCCTGCCGCTGGCTCGCGATCGCCGTGGTCGTGTTCGGCGCGGCCTTCGCCGCCCAGGGGGCCAGCGCCGGTGACATCACCCCAGCGGTCATCCAGCTCACGCTCACCGACCTGCTGGCACTGCTTGGCCTGCCGCTACTGGTCGTCGCCCTGCTCCGGATGACTCCATCCGGCCGCGTCGTGGGCACGGGCTGGCTCGCCGACGGCGGCCTGCTCGCGCTGGCCCTGTTCGCCATCGGCTGGATCGCGGTGCTGCGGACAGCGTACGGGGCGACCGGCGTGGGCCCTGGCTTCTTCGCCGTCGACCTGATCCACCCCGTTGCCGACCTGGTCGTGCTGGGCGGCACGCTGTGGCTCGCGCTGCGATCGGGCAGGCTCGGGCTGACACTGTATGCCGCGCTGGTCGCCGGCACCGTCGGAGACTTCCTGGCCGTCCAGGCGCGAGCGAGCGGCATGCATCCGGGGGCCTGGCCTCAGCTCGCCTGGCTGGCGGCGATCTGCCTGCTCGGATCGGCCGGCGTGCTGCCCGCGGCTGCATCCACTGAGGGGCGGCCCGCCGCGCCGTCCGGCGAGACGGACACATCGCGCGCGCCGATTCCCCCTGGCACCGTGGCCGCCATCGCGGCCGCCGGGGTGAGCGGCCTCGTTACCCTCGTCTTCGCGCTGGTCACCTGGGGGCACAACGGGTCGCTGCCGCTGGTCGCCGGGGCGCTGCTGATCCTCGCCGTCGTCGCCTGCCTCGCCTTCCTGATCCGGCAGGCGGCCGTGACCTCTGCCCTGGTGGAGCAAGTCGGCAGTCAGTTCCACCAGCTCGCTGACCGGACTAGCGACGTGGTGCTGCTGTGCGACGAGGCCGGCCTGATCAGGTACGCGAGCCGGGCAGTGGCGCACTACGGCTATCGCCAGGAGGGGCTGTCAGGGACCCGGCTGCCGGGCCTGGTCCACCCCGACGACCTGCCCGCTGCGCTGCGGGCCGCAGCCGCGGCGCGACGCGGCGGGACGACGGCGGACGCTGGCCAGCTGGCCTGCCGGGTCAGGTCGTCCGACGGCACGTGGCGGCACGTGCAGGGGACCGTGTCGCGGTACTCCGGCGACGGGCCAGCCCTGCTGCTGATCACGGCGAGGGATATCAGCGACCAGGTGGCGCTGCGGCAGCAGGTCACTCAGCTCACCTTCCACGACGGCCTCACCGGGCTGCCCAACCGGTCCTACGTCGAGGAGCGAGCCAAGGACCTGCTCACCCGCCGGCGCGAACGACCCCGGCGAGCCGGGCGGACCGCGGCGATTTTCATCGACCTGGACGGCTTCACCGCCATCAACGACTCCGTCGGCCACGGCGTCGGCGACCTGGTGCTGGCGCAAGCCGGGCTCCGGCTGCGCGGCCTGGTCCCGGCGCACGACACGGTGGCCCGCTGGGGCGGCGACGAGTTCGCGGTGCTGATCGAGAGCGCAGCCAGTCCGCAGGAAGTTGTCGACATCGCCCAGCAGCTCACGAACGCCGTCGCCGCTGAGCCGTTCGACGTCGCTGGCCGCCAGCTTTCGATCACCGCCAGCGTGGGCGTGGCGTTCGCCGACCCTGACCGGGGCGAGCACCTGCTGCGCAACGCCGACCTGGCCATGTCGCGGGCGAAGGACGCCGGCGGCGGGCGGGTCGAGGTGTTCGCCGCGCACATGCACGCCGACGTGATCCGCCGGATCGAGCTCACGTCCGCCCTCCGCGCCGCGATCGAGGAGGACGGCCTCGGCATCGAGTACCAGCCTGTGGTCGAGCTGTCCACCTCGCGGGTCGCGAGCGTGGAGGCGCTGGTGCGCTGGTCACGCGACGGCGAGCGTGTCGAGCCCGCCGAGTTCCTGGGCATCGCCGAGGATTCCGGGCTCATCGTGCCGCTCGGCGCCTGGGTGCTCGCGCAGGCCTGCCGGCAGGTCGTGAGCTGGCGGGAGTCGGGCTGGCTGGTCGGCCTCTCGGTCAACTTCTCGCTCCGGCAGGTCAGCGTGCCCGATTTCGCGGAGTCGGTGCTCACGGCGCTGGACGACAGCGGCCTGCCACGGTCGGCGCTGACGCTGGAAGTGACCGAGCGGGTGCTGATCGAGGTCGACGCGCCGATCATGGACGGGCTCGCCCGGCTGCGGCACCTCGGCGTGCGGCTGGCGATCGACGACTTCGGCACCGGCTACGCGTCGCTCGCGTACCTGCGCGAGCTACCGGTCGACATCATCAAGATCGACCCGTCGTTCGTCGCGGGCCTCGGCACCGACGGCACGCTGGCGATGCTGACCCGCACCGTGGTCCAGGTTGGCCATGATCTCGGCATCGAGATCGTGGCCGAGGGGATCGAGCGACCCGAGCAGCTCGAGCTGCTGCGCGCGATGGGCTGTGGTCTCGGCCAGGGCTTCCTGGTGGCACGGCCGATGACGGCGCAGCGGATCGATTCGCTGGGGGCGCTCGGCGGCCGCGGGCCGGCGTTGCTGCGTCCGGCCGCGCCGTCGTTCCCCGGTTCGCAGTCGTGACCACCCTCGGCGCGAGGCTGACGCGGCCAGCTGTGAGGTTCCGGTGGCTGCGTGGCTCCGACCGCTAGCCCGAGTTTCCCGGATAAGTTGATCTTGTAGGGCCGGGCTGCTGCCAAAAGCTGTCCTGTACTGCGAAAACAGCGTGTCGGTACTTGTCCCGGCGTGCGCGAATGTGTATT
>JBOHCP010000324.1:0-6224 GCA_050698875.1 Streptosporangiaceae bacterium
CCCGCGGACACCCCGAGCGACACCCGGTCGAGCAGCACGTGCTGCTGGTAGGCCTTGCTCGCGTTTTCGAGGTTGACCAGGCTCCGCGCTGGCCGGCTCACGACGCCCTGCCGTCCCGCACCACCACCGCGCCGGGAACGGGGCCGCTGGCCCGCGCGGCCGCCCGGCACACGCCCGAACTGGTCAGCGCCACTGCCAGGTCGCGCGCGTGCGCGGCATCGCGAGCGAGGAAGGCACAGGTCGGTCCCGAGCCGGACACGATCGCGCCGAGCGCCCCGTGCTCGCGCCCGGCCGCGAGCGTGCGCCGCAGTGCGGGTCGCAGCGACAGCGCGGCTGGCTGCAGGTCGTTGGTCAAGAGCGGCCCGACCCGGCTCGCATCACCCGACCGCAGGGCCGTCATCAGCTCGGTACTCAGCGCGGGCTGCCGCGGCAGCGGCTGCCCGCCGACCTTCACCCTGGCCGCGCGCAGCCGGTCGCACGTCGCGTACACCTGCGCGGCCGACAGGCCCGTGCGGGCGAAGGCCAGTGCCCAGTGATAGTCGCCAGCCGCCAGCGCGGGGGTCAGCTGCTCGCCCCGCCCGCGGCCGACCGCGGTACCGCCGGCGAGCGAGAACGGCACGTCGCTGCCGAGCTCTACGGCCAGCTCGGCCAGCCCGCGCTGCGACAGGCCAGTCTGCCACAGCTCGTTGCACGCCACGAGCGTCGCGGCTGCGTCGCCGCTGCCGCCGGCCAGTCCGGCCGCAACCGGGATTCGCTTGCGGATCTCGATTCGCACCGAGCCTGCGCGGGCCCCGGCCGCCTGCGCCAGCGCGTCGGCGGCCCGCCAGGCCAGGTTCGACCGGTCCACCGGGACGGCCGCGGCGTCCTCGCCGGTCACGCTCAGCGCCATCGCCTCGGCGGGCTGCACCGTCACCTCGTCGAAGAGCGACACCGCGTGAAAGACCGTGACCAGTGGGTGGAAACCGTCCGCCCGCACCGGTCCGACGGCGAGCTGGAGGTTGATCTTCGCCGGCACCCGCACGGTAACCGCCGTCGGACCTGGCCTGATTGGTGTGACCACGACGTGCCGATGCTATCCGGGCGAGCCAGGATCCGCTGGCCTGGCCGCGGCGATGCGCGTGAAGTCCGCGATGCCCAGCGCCTCGCCGCGCAGCGTCGGATCGATCCCGGCGGCCTGCAGCAGCGCGGCGGCCGCGGCTGCCGAGCCCGCCCAGCCGGCCAGCGCTGACCGCAGTGTCTTGCGACGCTGCGAGAACGCGGCGTCAATCACCGCGAACGTCGCTGCCCGGCTTGCCCCGCCGCGCAGGACCGCGGCGACCTCCGCTTCGTGCCGGACGAACTCAACCAGGCCGGAGTCCACCCGCGGCACCGGCCAGAACACCGCCCGGCGCACCGAGCCAGCCCGCCGCGCGGCCGCGAACCAGGCGAGCTTCGCCGATGGCACGCCATACACCCGGCTGCCCGGTGGTGCGCACATCCGGTCGGCCACCTCGGCCTGTACCATCACCAGCCCGCCTCGCAGCGTCGGCACGGTAGCCAGCAGGTGCAGCACGACCGGCACCGAGACGTTGTACGGCAGGTTCGCCACCAGCACGGTCGGCTGCTCGCCGGGCAGCGAGCCGATCCTGGCCGCGTCGGCCGTCAGGACCTCCAGCCTCGCGGCGAGCTGCGGCGCACGCGCCGTGACGGTCGCCGGCAACTCGGCGGCCAGCACCGGGTCCGCTTCGACCGCCACGACCCGGCGGACGGCCGCCAGCAGCGGCAGCGTCAGCGATCCGAAGCCGGGCCCGACCTCCAGCACCACGTCGTCCGGCCGCAGGCCGGCCATGGCGGCGATCCGGGTGACCGTGCCGGCGTCGATGACGAAATTCTGGCCGAGCCGCTTCGACGGCTGAACGCCCAGCCGGGCGGCGAGCGCCCTGATCTCGGTCGGGCCGAGGAGGCTGGCCGCGGGCAGCGGCGTTACGCCGGCCAAGGCCCGAAGACCCGCTCGCCGGTGGCCTCGATGACCGCGCACAGCTTGGCGACGTCCATCTGCTTGGCCGCCGCGAGCGCGCGCACCGTGTGCGCGACCTGGGCGGGCGAGTTGGCCCTGCCGCGGTTGGGTGCCGGCGCCAGGAACGGCGCGTCGGTCTCGGCCAGCACCTGCTCGGCCGGCGTCACGGCCGCCGCGGCCCGCAGGTCACCGGCGTTCCCGAAGGTCACGGTGCCGGCGAAGCTGATCACGTAGCCGGCCTGCACGCACCGTTCCGCGAGTTCCGCGTCGCCCGAGAAGCAGTGGAAGACGACCTGCTCGGGCGGCCCGTCAGCGGCCAGGATCGCGAGCACGTCCGCGTGCGCGTCCCGGTCGTGGATGACTAGCGGTTTGCCCGCCTGCTTGGCGATGTCGATGTGCGCGCGGAACCAGTCTCGCTGCAGCTGCGGCGGAGCGCTATCCCGGTAGTAGTCGAGCCCGGTCTCCCCGACGGCGCGGACCTCCGGCAGCGCTGCCAGGCGCGCAATCTCGGCCAGCACGGCGTCGCGCCCGCCGGCCGAGCCGGCGGCTGCCGCTGTCTCGTTCGGGTGGATCGCCACCGTCGCGATCACAGCGGGGAACGTGGCCGCGCACCGCGCCGCCCACCGCGATGACGCGGTGTCGCAGCCGACGGTCACGACCCGCGTGACACCCGCTGCCGCCGCCTGCGCGAGGGTCTCGGCGACCGCCGTGCCGATCATGTCGAGGTGGCAGTGACTGTCGAACGCCGTGCCGGGCAGCGGCTCGGGATCCGGCGCCGCGGGCCTGCCGATGCCAGGCCCCGGGCCGAACTCGTGGTGCGGGGCGGGCCGAGCCTGGCCGGACTGCCCGGCGCCAGGCTGACCGGCCGCCGGCGTCACCCGGTCTCCAGCCTGGCCAGCTCTTCGGCCGCGACGGAGGGCGGCAGCTTGGGGAACAGCGGCGTCGGCGGGGCCAGCTTGGTGCCAGGCCTGATCGGCGCGGATTCCCAGCGTGCCGCGGTCAGGTAGTCCCCGGTGATGACCGGGTAACCGGGCTCGCCGTCCTCGTGCACCTCGTCGATCCGCGGCAGGCCTGACCACTGCCCGGTGCCGCCGAGCATCTCGAACACCTGCTGCGAGGAGCGCGGCAGGAACGGGGTGAGCAGCGTCTTGCCGTCGTCGACCAGTTGCAGGGCCACGTGCAGGATGCTGTGCATCCGGCCCGGGTCGGACTCGCGCAGCTTCCACGGCGCCTGGTCAGACAGGTACTTGTTCGCTTCGGCGAGCGTTCGCATCGTGGCCGTGCTGGCTACCTTGAACCGGCACCGGCCGAGCGCGTCGCCCACGGTCGTGAAGGCTGCCCTTGACCGCTCGAGCAGCGCCCGGTCGGCGTCGGTGAGCTGGCCGGCCGCTGGGATCTCGCCGATGTTGCGCGCGGCAAACGACACCGCGCGGTTGACCAGGTTCCCCCAGTTCGCCACCAGCTCGTCGTTGTTGCGCCGGACAAACTCGGTCCAGGTGAAGTCGGTGTCCTGGGTCTCCGGGCCGGCCACCGCGACGTAGTACCGGAGCGCGTCCACGTCGTAGCGGGACAGGAAGTCGCGTACGTAGATCACCACCGAGCGGGACGAGGAGAACTTCCTGCCCTCCATGGTCAGGAACTCGCTGGAGACGACCTCGAACGGCAGGTTGAGCTCGCCGAGGGCGCCGGGCGGGCCGCCCCGCGCACCCTTGCCGCTGTAGCCGAGGAGCATGGCGGGCCAGATCTCGGCGTGGAAGACGATGTTGTCCTTGCCCATGAAGTAGTAGGCGTCCGAATCCGGTGACTGCCACCAGGCGCGCCACGCGTCCGGGTCGCCCGAGCGCCTGGCCCACTCGATCGACGCGGACAAGTAGCCGATCACCGCGTCGAACCAGACGTAGATTCGCTTGTCCGCCAGGTCCTGCCAGCCCTCGACCGGGATTGGCACGCCCCAGTCCAGGTCCCTCGTGATCGCCCGCGGCTGCAGGTCTCCGAGCAGGTTCAGGGAGAACTTGAGCACGTTCGGCCGCCACAGCCCGCTCTTGCTCTGCAGCCAGCTGCCCAGTACCTCGGCGAACGCGGGCAGGTCGAGGAAGAACTGCTCGGTCTCCGCGAACACCGGTGTCTCACCGTTGATCTTCGACCGCGGGTCGATGAGGTCGACGGGGTCGAGCTGGTTGCCGCAGTTGTCGCACTGGTCGCCGCGCGCGCCCTGGAAGCCGCAGATCGGGCACGTGCCCTCGATATACCGGTCAGGCAGAGTCCGGCCGGTAGACGGCGATACCGCGCCCATGGACGTGCGGGCGAAGATGTAGCCGTTGGCGTAGAGCCCGCGGAACATCTCCTGCACGATCGCGTAGTGGTTGCGGGTGGTGGTCCGGGTGAATAGGTCGTAGGACATATCCAGCCCGGCCAGGTCCTCGGTGATGACCCGGTTGTAGCGATCGGCCAGCTCGCGCGCGGTCACCCCCTCGGCGTCGGCCTGCACCTGGATGGGGGTGCCGTGCTCATCGGTGCCGCTCACCATGAGCACGTGGTTGCCGCACATTCGCTGGTACCGCGCGAACATGTCGCACGGCAGGCCGAAGCCTGACACGTGGCCGATGTGACGCGGGCCGTTGGCATACGGCCACGCCGCGCAGGCGAGAATGTGACGGCTGGTCATGACCGTCAGCCTAGCTAGGGGAGGTACAGCGGGAGCACTGACGCCGGACGACAAGTCGGCGGCTACTGCCAGGTGACCCGCATGCCCTCCCGCCAGGACCGCAGCACGGCCTCGGCTCCGGTCACCGTGACCGCTGCCGCGGCTGGCTCAGCGCGGTTCCAGAGCAGCAGGTAGAGGCCGGCGGCCGGGCCGGCCAGCGTGCAGTCCGCGGTGCCATCGGCGCGCCGGCCGGTGGCCGCGAGTCTGCCGTCCTCGGTCAGCTCAAGCAGCCACTCGCCGCCGGTATCGGTCGCCTGCACGAGGACGCGCTGGCGACGGCTGCCGCGCTGTTCGGCCGGCGGCTTCCTGCCGTCCCGGCCGAAGAATCCCATGACCAGCTCGTCGATCCCGTCAGCGCCGAACTCTGCGGCGGCCGGGGTCACGGCGCCGCCCGCCGCCAGCTCCGCATCGACGCGGTGGATCGCCGTCTCGTGCGCCTGGCGGCGAGCCCAGAACGCCCGCGGCGACGGCGCTGGCAGGAAGGTCCAGCACGTCAGGTCAGGGTCGGCGTCCGTCAGCGCGCGCACCAGCCCGGCGTGCCCGGCCCGGAACCAGCCGAGCAGCTCGCCGTCGGGCGGGCCCGCGGCCAGTATCGCCGCCTCGGCCGGCTCTGGTACCGCTTCCCTGAGGCTCTCGGCCACGAAGCGGGTCGCCCATCGGTGCACGTGGCCGGTATGCCGGAGCAGGTCGCGAACCTGCCAGTCCGGGCACGACGGCACCAGAGCCCGCAGCCCCGCTTCCTCTGCCGCGGTCGCGAGCAGCCGTCCGTCCTCATCCAGCGCGCGGATGTGCGCTCCGATGTCCACGCGTCCATCGTGCCAGCAGCCGCCGGTGGCTCAGGCCGATCCGCCGCGAAGGGTCACGAGTGCGGCAACCATCCCGCAGGTGCTGGGGCGTGGCTGTGACAATTGCGCCCCTCAGGGGCCGCCGGAGGGTCCGGGCCGACCGGGCGGGAGCTGCTGGCGGCGTTGTAGAGATCGCGCTTGCGCAGGCCGGTCTGCGCGGCGACCGCGGCAACCGCGTCCCTGGTCGTCGCGCCGTCCCTGACGTGGGTTCTGACCTGCGTCACCGCGTCGGCGAGCGCGTCCGGCTCGGCCACCGCTGCCGCCCGGCCGTCGGCTCGCGGGGCGCCGGCCACCACGAGGGTGACGTCGCCCCGCCCAGCGCCGCGAAGCTGACCAGCTAGCTCACCGAGCGTGCCGCGCAGCACGTCCTCCTCGGCCGTCGCAAGTCCCCGGCAGACAGCAGCACGCCGCCCGGCGCCGAGCGCGGCTGCCAGTTCGGCCAGGGTCCGGCCGGCGAGCCCTGGCGATTCGGTGAAGATCAGCGTCCGGCGCTCGGCCGCCAGCTCGGCGAACCGGCGTTGCCGTTCCTCGGCTCGCCGGGGCGGGACGCCCTCGAAGGTGAAACTCTCGGCCGAAAGGCCGGCGACGGCCAGCGCGGCGGTGACGGGCGACGGGCCTGGCAGCGCGGTAACCCGGATCCCGGCCGCCACTGCCGCCGTGACGAGGCGGCGGCCGGCCC
>JBOHCP010000325.1:0-6222 GCA_050698875.1 Streptosporangiaceae bacterium
TACCGCCCGCAGAGCCAGAGGACGGCTACTACCGTCGCAACAGCAGCCGAACGGAGGGTCGCCGGGAAGCGCGAAGACTACCGCGCGGCAGGTGAGGCTGAGCTGGCTGAGCTATTGGTAGATGTCGTGGTATCCGACTGCAAGCCACGTCAGCACCGGCTCGCCGTCGCTATCCGGGCTGATGACAAACAGCGCCCGGCCGTCAGGGCCGGAGAAACTCCACGTCAGTGAGTAGACCTCGCCTATCTTGTGGATACGCAACCGGGTCGGCCAGGGAGCAGTGCCGCGGTGCGCGCCGGCGGCCAGCGCGGGAGTCAGGTGACCGCGGACAGCATCAGTGAAGAGCTTGCGATGCTCTCGAGGCAGCTTGGCCAGCGCCGCGTCGAACCCGGCGGTGGTCCGGTACCTCACCCGGCGGCCTCGTCATCCACGGCATCCAGGTGCCGGAGGAAGTCCTCATCGTCGGCGAAGCTGCGGGTACGCCCGGCAGCCAGGTCGGCTTCGGCCTGCCGGAGCTTGTCTTGCCAGGCGGGGCTGTACAGCCAGGCGTCCTCCTCGGGGACGATGCGGGCAAGCCGGCGGCCGTCGCGGACGAGCACCGTCGTGACATGACCGTAGGCAGCCATGTTGACAAGCTCGGGGAGGTGCTTGCGGGCTTCCGTGGTGGTCATTTCCTGGACTTCGTAGGGCAGGGGAACGGCGTTCTCGCTCATATTCCTAGTGTACGTCATGTACGTACTGCGTGCGGATGATCAGCCTGCCATGCGTCCTGTGGCGCCGACGAGTGGCCGATTCCCCGGTCAGCTAGCTAGGCTAGGGCCCGTTTTCCGCATGATCATCTGGTTAGGCTTGATCGTCAGGCGTTTCCGTAGCGCGCTGACCTGCGTGTCCGTGCTGCGGCGAGGGCATGCAGGGCTGCCTGTGTTGTGACAAACTGTGGCCTGTGAGCGTGTTTTCTCCGCGGCGTGGCTGCTGGAACAGCCGCTGGATGCCTTTTAGTGTTGTGGCAACATGTATGCGAAGGTGAAGACGGTCCGCCGCGGCGGCCGCAGCTATGAGTACCTGGAGCTGGTCGAGGGCCGCCGGGAGGGCACCCGGGTGCGCCAGCATGTTGTGGCAAATCTCGGCCGCCTGGATGAGCTGAAGGCCGGCGGGAAGCTGGAGCAGCTCGTCGCCGGGCTGGCCCGCCTTGACCAGCCGCCGCCGGGCACCCGCCGCTTTGCCGGGCCGCTGCTGATCGTGGCGCACTACCTGCGGGCACTGGGCGTCGCCGGGATCATCGACACGGCGGTCCCGCGGCGCGGGAAGGCGCTGGCCAGCCACGGCGAGATCGCCTGCGTGCTGGCCGCCAGCCGGCTGTGCTCCCCCTCCCCGCTGTATGACATCGCCGGGTGGGCGTCCTCGGCCGCGGTGCCCGAGCTGCTCGGCACCCCGGCGGCGCTGCTGAATGACGACCGGCTCGGCCGGTCCCTGGAAGCGCTGGCGAAAGTCGCCGCAGATGTTCGCGGCCAGGTGCTGCTGACCGCGGTGCGCCGTTTTGGCGTCGCTGATGCTTCCCGGCTGCACCTGGACCTGACCGCGGTCCGGTTCGCCGGCCACTACCAGAACTCCGCCCTGGCCGAGAAGGGCTGGTCCGCTGACCGGACCATCGCCCGGCAGGTCAAGACCCTGCAGGCATCCACGCCGTCCGGGGTGCCGCTGTATTTCCGGCCGCACAACGGGTCAGGCTCGGAGCTGCCGGCGTTCATGGCCGCCATCGAGACGCTCGCCGCGGCGCTGCCGCCGGGCCTGGTCGTGGTCGCCGACTCCGGACTGGGCTACTGCGAGAACCTGTGCGCCGCTGACGCCGCCCGCGTGCGGTTCGTGGTGCCGCTGCGGGCCGACACCGGCTGGGCGGCCCGGTTTGACGCTGATGTCCCCGCCGGCCTGGCCGCCTTGCAGGTCCCGGGCCACGTCTCCTACCGGGAGCGGAACCGGCCGGCCAGCCAGCGCACCGCGTGGAAGGGCCTGCTCGCCGCCTTCCCCGTCACCGGCAAGGACGGCGCCCGCCATGACCTGCGCGCCGCCTGCACCTGGTCGTCGGAGGAAGCCGCCACCGTCGCCGCCGCCCGCACCCGGGCACTGGACAAAGCCGAGGAAGCCCTCACCCGCATCCGCAACGGCCTGGGCGGCCGCTACTACAAGACCAGAAAGCACGTCGACGCCCGCGTAGCCCGGATCCTCACCGGCCAGGTGAAGGACCTGCTGACCGTCACCACTGGCACCCGGGCCGGCAAGCCGGTGATCACCTGGTCACGCGACACCGCCGCGATCGCCGCCGCATCCCGGCTCGACGGGCTGTACGCGCTGGCCACCAACCTGCCCGACCACGACGACGGCACGCCGCTGACCGCCCTGGACGTCCTGAAAATCTACAAGGACCAGTGGATCGTCGAGCAGCGCCACCGCGACCTCAAGCAGACCCTGCGGGTCCGGCCGGTGTTCCTGCACAACGACGACCGGATCGAGGCCCTCATCGCCATCATCGGCATCGCCCTGCTCATCTTCGGCCTCATCGAAGCCGGGCTGCGCGCCGCCCTCGGCCCCGGCATCCCCCTGCCCGGCATCCTGCCCGAGCACCGCGCCGCCATCCCCACCGCCCGCGCAGCCCTGGCCGCCTTCGACGGCCTGCACCTCACCTACACCCCCGCCGGGCCCGTCCTCGACCACCTCACCCACATTCAGCGCACCATCCTCGCGCTGCTCAACATCCCGCTGCCCTGGCCCGAGAAAACCGCATAAACACCCAGACCATGCCACGTGATCATGCGGAAAACGGGGCTAGGCATTTCGGCTGGTAAAGCTGGTGGGCGGCACTGGGGTGTTCCAGTGACCTCTTCCGTGTCAGGGATAACTTGGCTGTTGCTGGCGGTCGCCTGACGGGCTCTGACCTGCGGTTTCATCGCTGAGGGTAGCGCGCTGCGGCTCAAAATCGGAGGGCATTGGCTCTTGGTTTGGCTCTTTTTTGATCATGATTGATCACGCTCGAGTTTCGGTGAACTCACGTTCGATTGCGACGGGTACCGGGCGCATGCGGCGCAGCCCGCATCATCGCTGCCGACCACTCGCATTCTCTGCTCGCCCGGTGACGTCTGGCGGTTGACTGCAAGCATCGTGGCATGTGGTCTGTCTTGGCCAGGCTGAGTTGACCTGCCAGGCTTGATAACGATACCATTATCGCCGTGGCGCGACGCCAATGGCAGGTGGAGTTCCATCCCGAGTGTGAAGTGTGGGCGGACAAGCTTGATCAGGCCGATGCCGAGGCACTGCTCGCGGCGATCCGTGTCCTGCGGGATCAGGGCCCGGCGCTTGGCCGGCCACTGGTCGATACTGTCGTGGCCAGCCGCCACGCGAACATGAAAGAGCTTCGGCCCGGATCGACCGGGCGGACCGAGATCCGCGTCCTGTTCGCTTTCGACAGCCAGCGGCAGGCGATCTTGCTGGTAGGCGGGGACAAGAGCGGCGACTGGGCCGGCTGGTACACGCGCAACATCCCGGTGGCGGATGCCCGGTTTGACGAGCACCAGGCCGCTCTAGCAGCTAAGGCTGCCTCAGGCAGCCCGCCGGGCAGCGGGAAAGAAGGCAAGTCGAAGAGCAGGAGTACGAGATGAGCCTGAAGGACTGGGAAGACAAGGTACTCAGCTCGCCTGGGGCAGCGCGCCGGGTAGCGGAGATCGAGGATGAGCTGCGGCTGGCCGCGGGCCTGACCGCACTCCGGGAAGAGGCGGGCCTGTCACAACGGGAACTGGCCCGGCGCCTGGGTGTGAGCCAGCCCCGGGTTGCCGCGATCGAGCGGTCGCGAAACGTCACGCTGGATGTGCTCGAGGAGTACGTCGATGCGGTCGGCGGCCGGCTTGAGGTGAACGTCGTCAGGGGCACTCAGAAGATTCCGCTTATCGGCGGGCGTCGGCCTCGTAAGAAGCGGCCACACCCTGAGGCCGCCGCGTCGTAAAGTCCGGCAGTAGGGACGCGAGGGCTTGTGAGGACAGGTGACAGCCATGAACGCACTGCGCCAAATCGACCGCACATCTGCCTGCTGGCTCTGATCCACAACCGCGACAGCCTTGAAGCCTGACTGCTGTGGACTGCAACCGCCCGATGGAGCGAGAATGTCCGCCGTGCGGGCATACGTAGGCGTGACCGACGACAACTGGTATCAGTTCCTGGCGGCCAGGCCGCTGATGAATGAAGTCAATTTCTGGCAGCCCAGTGGGAACCGTGAGTTCCGTGTACTCGCTCCGGGCGAGCCATTCTTCTTCAAGACTCACTACCCGCACAACAAGGTGGTTGGCGGCGGCTCCTTCAGCGACTCTGCACGGCTGCGGGTGTCAGAGGCTTGGGACTTCTTCGGTGAGGCAAGCGGCGCTGCCAGCATGGAGGAGATGCGCGCGCGGATCGGACGGTATCGCCGCGTACCCATCGGCGCTGGAGAGGACCCGCACATCGGGTGCCTGTTCGTGCGGGACGTGCGGTTCTTCCCAGAGGACGCCACGGTATCGCCGCCCCCGCAGTTTGCCCGCAACATCGTCCAAGGAAAGAGCTACGACCTGGCTGATCCGTCGGCGGCGTCCTACTTCGCCGACTTGCTGTGGCTGACGCTTGGGGTTGAGGTCGAGCTGGACTTCAGCCAGCCGTGGCACCGGCCTGGGCCAGTCTTTGGTGACCCACGGCTGGCGCCCTACCGTCTGGGCCAGGGTTCCTTCAAGGCGGTCGTCCTGGACGCTTACCACCGTCGCTGCGCGATCACAGGCACGCACATACCGCCGGTTTTGCAGGCGGCCCACATCCGCCCGGTCACGGCCGGCGGAGAACACCGGCTCGACAACGGACTGTTGCTGCGGTCGGACATCCACACGCTATTCGACCGAGGTTACCTGGGTATCGATCCACAGTTCCGGCTGCGCGTCAGCCCAAGACTGCGCGCAGACTTCAGCAATGGTGAGCAGCTCTACGCGCAGGCAGGACAGATCATCGAGCTACCGGAACATCGCGCCGACCGGCCCCGCCAGGAGTTCATTGAATGGCACCTCGACGAGGTATTTCAAGGCTGACAACAACGAAGCGAATCGCCTCGGCAGTGTGTCCTAGCACGCGCTCCTGGTGGATCGAACCAACGCAGCGCAGCCACGGTCACCTATGCCGACGACAGTGCGTCTCTCGTAAGGGCCGAAACGGGAAAGGTGGCCTCGAGCATTGACCAGTAGTCCGGCTGGCGAGAATCGAGGATCGTGCTGCGGGGCATCGATGAGTGTCGGATGCGCAGATCGTCCGAGCGGTCAACAGGCTGTAGTTCACCTGATGAGCGAGGCCAGAAAATCTCGTGTCTGCTGGTCGGGCGAGTAGATGACGGTGCCGATCATGCCGCGAGTCAGCAGGACCTTGTAGACGTTGCGGATGAGGCGGCCGAAATCAAGGTCTGTGATCCTGCTTCGATTGCGGAAGTCGGGATCCTTGTTGGCTGACCGGACCTCAGCCCAGCCGCTGCCACGCCAGACGAGATCGGGCCCGATGATCACACCATTCCAGTCGTACTCGAATCCCTGCGCCGTGTAGACGCATCCGACCTGGCCAAACCCAGCCGGGTCGGTAGCCCAGAGTGTGGCCGGCGGGGCGCCGCCGGTGGCGCGTTCGCCCTTGAGATTCCACGGCCGGGACCAGTCGCCGATGACGACGTCCGCTTCCAGCGAGCCGTCGGGGCGCGGGTCGCTCCATGGCCAGCAGTACCCGGCCGCTATCCGGGCTCCGTAGCCAGCGTCGATCTTTGACCGCAGGAAGTGCTCCATATCCCGGGGCCCCTCCGCTAGGCTAGCTGCACGCTAAAGGCCGGATCCCCTGCCCAGCCGATCGGGCCCCCGGGGGCGAGACCGAGAAGACGGAGCACCCAGCGCAGGTATTCCTCGCTCCCGCCGCATCGGAATTGTGCGTCCAGGGCGACCTTGACGACCGACAGGTTCGCATGCTTGGCATGTGCCTCGATGTCGTCGACTGTGTCCATCTCGCCGGGCCGCACGACCTGGTGTTCGTCAAGAAGGAACACCGGAACGCCGGCTGCAGCGAGCAGCTCATCTGTCAATCCCCTCGAACCGTAGAGACCTCGATAGTGGGAGTTGTGGATGCGCGCGGGGGTGTTCTGGTGCGCCGCGCGCCGGGGCGGGGGCAGGCACAGCCTGCCCGCTCTTCCTG
>JBOHCP010000326.1:0-6215 GCA_050698875.1 Streptosporangiaceae bacterium
GTACAGTGCTGTGGCAAGGGTGTCCAGGTCGGCGTCCACGAGGGCCTCCAGGCTCGGCGTTGAGTTCCAACGCCGATCCTGGGCACCCTTTCACCGCAAACAGGGCGCGACACGCCGAACTAGAGGGCTTGGAATTGATCATCCAGGCAGCTTGGGCGATCTGGGTCGTTAGCCCTCTACCGCCACCTTCGGCTGGCCGGTTCACCGAGAAGAGCGGATCGCTCCCGACCACCACGGCTGGGCGCTGCGGGGCAACCATGCGGGCCGCTCGGCCGTTAGGTCGAGTTCGGCCGTGGCCGCGCCGGCTGCGATGACGAATCCGGCTGCGGGCCAACGCCTGCCTCGCTCAGAGCATCGGTGACCACGCAGCCACATCCTGACGGGTCGTCGAGCCACGGCGCGTGCGCACCGGAGACCACGCGCAGTAGACCGCGAGGCATCCCGGCGACGTATGGCGCAGCCGCAGCCGGATCGAGGTACGGATCGTCGCGACCCCAGCAGAACAGCACTGGCACTGTGACGCTGGCGAGCTCGGTGTCCGTCATGACTGTCTCGGGCCGCGGCTTGGTGAAGAGATCGGTAGCCCGGTGGAGTGCTGCGACGCTGGCGGCGCTGGCTGACTGCCGCGCGGACAGCCGGAGCACTTCGATAAGTTCCGCTGGGGCAGCGGGCAGCTTGGAACCCATTCCGTGGGCAACCAGGCTGCGATAGATCGGGCGGGGCGAGGGCATCCGAAGCATGGCCTCGCCAACTCCCGGCAGAGTCAGCAGATTCACTGGCACCCGCAGTCGCAACCCCGGCAAGGCACCGCCTGGAGCCCCGATCAGGGTCAGGAAGCAGATCTTGCCGGGCCGTTCCGCTGCATGCCACAGCGCGTACATGCCGCCGACCGAATGCCCAATGACGGGTGCGGTCTCCAGGTGAAGTACGCCGAGCAGATCGTCGATGAGCTCGACCGCAGCCTGCCGAACCTCGCCCGGCCGGTAGCTGACCGGGCTGGACAGGCCATGTCCTGGTAGGTCAACCATGCGAACCCGGTAACCCCGAAGCTCGCTCAGCCAGGGAACCCAGATCGCGGATGTCAGGGCCGATCCGTGCAGCAGCACGAGGTCTGGACCGGCCCCGGCGGTGAGGATGCGTAGCCGCAGCCCCGAGCTGGCCAGCTCGGCGAACGATTCTTCAACAACAAGGCCGTACCGTGCGAACAACCTGGCTTCGGCTGCCCGGATGCGGCGCTCGAGCCGCCCCGCCGCGATGTTGCTGTCACCGGGGGCGCGATCGACTCTTTTGGTGCTCCTGGTTGCTCCGGCTGGGTTACCCATGAGTGTCCCTCCACTTCTCTGACGCCGGCCGCGTCTCGGCCCGGCTGGATTGGGCTTGGCTTGTGCCGCATGGCTGCGGATTAGCTCGATTGCCGGTCCGGCCGGATCGACTCGCGTTCCGAATGCCCGACGCTCCATCCGCGCATACCGGGGCCGAGCGGCGACTTGCAGAATCTGCGTTGACCAGCCGCACCCGGCGCGCAACCGCTGCAGCTCGCCCGAGGTAGCGTGGCGCGCGAGCCAGGGCACCCGAAACGTCAGTCTGGACAGTGACGCGTTCCGCCGCGCCTGCCTCAGGCAGCTCTCGTAGGCCTCGGCCGACAGATAGCGCCGCATCACCGGAAGCACCTGAGCTTCGGTGTCACCGATGTGATCGTCGAGCATCGCGTATAGGTTGCTCACCGACGCGGGTAGTGCGGCCGCGAAGGCATGGGGATGTGCAGCGAAAGCAGTCAGTGTGCGGCGGACTTGGCCGAGCGCGGCATCGATCGCCTTATGGTCGTCGGTCAGGGGTGCCAAGTCGATCGATTGCCCGGCCGCGGCCGCGACGACGGGCCAGAAGATGTCATCTTCGTCGCGGTGGTGGGCGCTGACCTCGGCCAGGAGCGCCATCGTAAACCGGCAAATGGCCTCGGCCTGCGGAGTCCCGGCACTCCCGACGGCGCTGTCGGCGGACACGGCAGCAACCTCGGCGAGATCTTGGCGGATAGCGCGGTGTATCACCGTCCACCAGAGGAGATCCGGCTCGGTCTCGCCGCGCATGTCCGCTGCGTGCTCGCCCGGCATTGTGGTCCTCACGTGCCCACTCTGCGGCACAGCACTTGCGGCTGATTTGCCGCCGGCTTGCGGGACGTCAGCCTTCGGAGGCGTCCGCTATTGCGGCACGCGCGACATCGGCCCACAACTGCGCGTTTGCCTTCCTGGCTACGGCCTGCGCTTGCTCGAAATGAGCATCCGCGCCGGGAAGATTCAGGTGACGTCCGAGATCCCCTAGTATCTGAGCCACCGGCCCCAGGGTGGCGACGCCAGAATCGGCGCCGGCTGGCCTGGCTGCAAACGGAACAAGCGCGTGGTACGTGGTGTCAGCGCGCTCGTCGTCGTCAAGCATTATGCCGAGCACGCCGCGAATACCGGTCATAAGCAGCCACAGGGCGTCTCGCCGAATCGGGAGCGGCCGCGCCGCTACCTCTCGAGCGTGCGCGGTCTCCCCCGCGTCGGCGAGCGCAAGAGCGTATAGCTCTCTGAACAACGCAGACCACGGCGGGTAGGAGTAAAACGACTCAAGCTCTGGGGCGAGCTCGGACGCCCTTCCGACTGCGATCCGCGCGCACAGCCGACCCAGGATGCTCAGTCCCGCGCCGTGCCGCCACATCCCGAGCGTGCCCATAGCAGCCGCTGCATGTTCGTACAAGGCATCCGCGGCAGCCACGTCACCATCGAGCCCGACCCGCATCGCTCGGTAGAAGCTGACCCGAGAGGTGACGACCGGCAATCCGTAGCGATCGCCGATTCGGGCTGCTTCGGCAGCGTGCTCGTCCGCGGTGTCGAAGTCGGCAACCGCACTGCATGCCCGCAGGAGCATCAGATGAGCGAGTGCTTCCGTCGTCACCGGCTTGCCGGGCAATACCAGCAGTTCGGCCCCCATCCGCAAGCGCTCCTCGAGTCCGTCATGGCGGAAGCTCTGGATGTCGCGACCATTGAGGGCGATAGTCAGCACATCAGGATCACCAAGACGGCGGGCAATGCCGACGGCCTCAGCAGCTGCGTGGTACCCACGGTCGGATTGGGCACCTTCCAGCTCGAAGGCAATAGTGACCAGGAGGCGGCAGCGCAGCAACTCCTCGCTGGACGGCAGGCAGGTCAGCGTCTGCTCGGCGACATCGACCAGTTCTCGGTCGCTCGCGCCGTATTCCTGCGTAGGCCACAGAGTGGGAACGTCGAATGCGGTGATGACCTGGGCGAGCAAGACCGGGTCAGCAAGGGGCTCGGCAGAGCGGACGGCAGCCTGTCGGAAAGATCGGGCCTTCGCTAGCTGACCGGCCTCGGCCAGGGCGCGGACAAGGCGGAGCACACGGTCAAGCCGGTCCCGCGCCGACACCTCGTGGGTCTGGTCGAGGCACGCGATCGACTGCTCGTAGAGCCGCGCAGCCTCGTGATACGCGAACCGCTGCTCGGCTTGCTCGGCGGCGAGTCGGGAGTACCGCGCGGCATTCTCGGGCTGGCTGCCCGCTTCGGTGAAATGGCGGGCAAGCGCCGCCACTTCACTGGGGGCATGCCGCTCGATGGCCTGCGCGACCCGGGCATGAATCCGGCTGCGGCGGAGTCGAGAAAGGCCGCTGTAGAGGGTGTCGCGGACCAGCTCGTGGGTGAATCGGACACGCCCGGCGTCCGGCTCAGTGACCAGTCCGGTGACGAGCCCGGCTTCGATGGCGTCCGTGAACACATCCTCGGCGACGTCGGCTACGTCGGTCAGCACGTCGACGCTGGTCTCCGAGCCGATAACTGCCGCCTGCTGCAGGATCGTCTGGGCAGTGGCCGGCAATCGAGCGATCCGGCGCTGCAGGACCTCGCGCACTCCAGCGGGCACCCCGGAGGTCGCCGCCAGTGCACCTTCGGAATCCAACAGCCGGGCAGCCTCACGAATGAAGAACGGATTGCCGCCGGTTCGCTGAGCAATGATCCGCGCGGTGTCAACATCGACAGCGCGCTCGCAGGTCGCGCGGATCAGATCTGTCGCTGCCGCCTCATCCAGCCCACCGAGCGTGATCCTTACGGGTTCCCTCGCTGCAAGCGTGGCCAGGCCGGCGGAAAGGTGTTCGCCCACTTCGGCTGGCCGGCAGGTTGCCAGGACCAGAAACCGCGTCGTTGCTAGATCTGGTGCGCCATGGTTGAGGATCGCCAGCGTTTCCGCGTCCGCACGGTGCAGATCATCCAGGACCACCAGCAGCGGAGCGACGTTGCTGACTTCCCTGAGGTAAGTCGCAACGGCCCGATGCAGGCGGAATCGGGCTGCGGGCATGTCACTGTCTGGCGCTGGAGCATCCGCCAGTAGCGGCGCCAGGGATTCTGGCTCGACCGGAGCAACGGAACCGGCAAGTTCGTGCAGCGCTTGCGCCCATGCCCAGCCCGCTGGAGCGCCCTCATCCTCAGGGCAGCGCCCGACGGCGACGATCCACCCCTGCTCGGCCAGGCGACTCCCGACCTGGCCCGCCAGCGCGGTCTTGCCTTCGCCGGCGTCCCCTGTCACGAGGACTATCCGCATCCGGCCTGCCGCTGAATCCGCCGCCGCCCGCATTACCTCGGTCACCTCGGCATCCCGCCCGACGTATAGGTCGGGTGGCGAGGTAGATGCAGGCCGCGCGGAATCCGCAGCAGCACAAGACGACCGCACCGGGACCGGCGCCGGGACCGCCTGCTGCGCTGTGGTCTGCGGAAATGACAGGTGCGGGTCCTGAGCGAGGATGTCGCCTTCCAGCTTGCGTAGCGCCGGACTTGGGTCGACGCCGAGGTCTGCGGCTAGATGCGCCCGCACTCGCCGCAGCGCGGCGAGTGCATCCCCCTGCCGACCGGACTGGTACAGGGCCAGCGCCAGCAACCTCCACGCTTCCTCCCGCAACGGGTGCTCGGTAGCCAGCCGATTCAGGTCCGCGACAAGCTGTGCCGCGCGGCCGAGGCGCAGCGCTGTTTCCGCTAGCCGCTCTGTCGCGGCCAGCCGCAATTCCTCCAGTCGAACAGTCTCTAGGTCCGCCCATTCCATGCCGGCGAACTCCTGGAAGGCAGTTCCGCGCCAGGCCGCAAGTGCTGACGTAAGCAGGGCCTGCAGGGCTGCCGGATCATCTAGCCTGGCCGCCTCATGCACTTTCTGCTCGAACGACCACGCATCCACCGCGTCGGTACTGAGTCGAAGCGCGTATCCAGGTGGCGTGGTCACCAGCAACTGCGACGGCGTCCGGGCTGAACGGCCCGGCTCCAGCGCGCGGCGGAGGTGAGACACGTATGCCTGGACCGCGGCCAGCGCTCTAGGCGGAGCTTCATCCGAGTACAGGTCGTCGATCAGCCGATCAGCCGACACCACCCGGCCATGTTCGGCTACCAGCCGAGCCAGCACGCACCGCTGCCGCGGCCCGCCCGTGTCGGCTCGTTCGCCATCCACGGTGACTTCCAGCGGGCCGAGCACCCGCACGCTGATCATCGCCACCTCGCTGACAGCAGGATCGCAGGATAGTCCAGGTGACATGGCGCCGTGAAAACGGCTCGCCCGCAAGCCGGGCACCACGGCAGGATCAGCGGGTGAGCACGGAGCAGAGTCCGCCCGCCGGACCGCTGCCCGGCTGGCTGCTGGCGCAGTGGGGCATTCCGCCTGAGGCACAGCTCGCCGCGGCGCGCGGCACCAACAACCAGACCTTTGTCGTCAGCGTGGGTAACGCGCGGTGGGTGCTGCGGATCAGCCAGAACCTGACAGCGGTCCAGGTCCGCGCCGAGCACCGGCTGCTCGCGCGGCTCCGCCAGGCCGGGCTGCCATTCGCGGTTCCTGAGGCGGTGCCGGCACTCACGGGCGACTTCCTGGCCGAGACCGCGGCCGGCCCGGCGACGGTGACGAAGTGGCTGCCCGGCGTGCGCCCCAACCTGTCCGGCGAGCAAGCGCTCGAGCGGTTCGGCCGGGCCATCGGCCAGCTCAGCGTGGCACTCGGGCGGGTACCGCGGCAGGACGCCCCGCACGACTGGCTCACCAGCCCGCACGTGCACCCGGATGTACCGGATGCTGCCGAGCTGTGCCGAGAGCTGGCTGCCGCCGGCATCAGCTCCGAGCTGACCCGGCTCCTGATGGGCTTCGAGCAAGGCGCGCGGCTGACCGGGGTCGGCGCGGGCCTGCCCGTCCAGGTAGTGCACGGC
>JBOHCP010000327.1:0-6213 GCA_050698875.1 Streptosporangiaceae bacterium
GCGCCGGCTAGAGGAGAAGCACGCCTTGAGGCGGGGCGGGCGACGGCACGAACACCACATCACTCACCGCGTAACGGGGACGGCGGCACTATCTGCGGTGCTGGCTGCGAACCCAGGCACGGGCCGGTCAGAAATGCCATCAACGTCGAGCGGCGCTACCAAGATCACCGCATCCGAGCGGACATCGGGCAAACATCGGCCGGCGTGAACCCCGAACCCGCGGTTAAGAGCTCGGAATCCTGACCAGCCGCACCGTCCAGTCCGGCGCCACCACCAAGAACGGCTCCGCCGGGAAAGGCAACCCCTACCTGCGCGGTGCCCTGGGCCGCGCCGTCATGGCCATCGCCAAGACCGACACCTACCTCGGCGAACGCTACCGGCGCATCGCCCGCCGCCGCGGCAAGGTCAAAGCCATCGTCGCCGTCGCCCGCACCCTCTGCGAAATCGCCTGGATGATCATCTGCGACCCCACCGTCCGCTTCACCGAACTCGGCCCCGACTACTACGCCCGCCGCGACGCCGCCGCCAGACCCGCAGCAAGATCCGCGAGATCGAACGGCTCAACCCCGGCATCAAAGTCACCCTCACCCCCGCCGCCTGACCCGGCCACGCCCGTCACCGCCCACTGACACCGGCAAGGACCAGCCCTCTCCCACACCGCTAACCGCATACCTGACCCGGCCCGCCTGGCGCCCGGTCCCAGGTGGCTGAGTTAAGCGCGCCCCTCTCCGTTAAGTTTCCGGTCAGGCGAAACTCTGTTCTAACTCGTGCCGCCGGTAGTTCCCGAAGGCCGGGCGCGGAGTGACCGGCCGACCGGCGGGCCCATGGTTGGGCAGCGATGCTATGGGTGCCGAAAACTTGTGCCACCTGGGCGGATGCCCTGCGGAACGCCGTCGGCTGCGTCCTGTTTCCGGTGCCGGGCGAGCCGGTCTGGTCTGTCCGGGTCGTGGGATGATCTTCGGTCTGCGGGCTTGAAGCTGATCTTCGTTATCGTCTCCCGTGCCGTGTCGCTGCGGGGCTTGTCGCGGCGGGAGTGGTGGTGGAAGGACGCCGAGATCTTGATGCTGCGGCATCAGCTTGCCGTCGCCAAGCGTGAACGGCCGCGGGCTCATTCCAGGCTGACGTGGCCGGACCGGGCGTGGCTGGCCCTGCTTGCCGGGACGCTGCCCGCCGGGCGCTTCGCCGCGATGCGGCTCATCGTGACCCCTGGCACGATCATGCGGTGGGACCGCGACATCGTGCGCCGGCGGTGGGCGCGATTGTCACGCCAGGGACGTTCCGGCCGTGGGCCGGTGCGCCGCAATATCCGGTCGGTGGTGCTGCGGCTGGCCTGGGAGAGAGTCGTGGGGGTACCGCCGGATCCACGGCGAGCTTGCCGGGCTCGGCGTCACGGTGGCGCCGTCCGCGGTCTGGCAGATCCGGAAGGACGCCGGGATCGATCCGGCGCCGCGCCGGGACGGGCCGGGCTGGCCGCAGTTCCTGCGGTCCCGGGCGCAGGGGATCCTGGCGCCGGACTTCTTCACCGCCGGCCTGCTCAACGGCACGAAGGTCTACGTCCTTGCCGTGATCGAGCACGGCACCCCCCGGATCCGGGTCCTTGAAGCGAGCGAGCATCCGGTCCAGTCGTGGGTGGTGCAGCAGGCCCGGAACCTGCTGATGGACCTGGAAGACGCCAGTATGCGGGTGAAGTTCGTGCTGCATGACCGGGACGCCAGCTTGACGCAGGCGTTCGACGCGGTGTTCCAGGCCGCTGGCGTCGGGTTCATCCGCTCCGCCGATCCGCGGATTAAGAGTCCGCGTCCTGATATCTCCTGTAATGCCAGCCTATGACGCAGAATACTGCGCAGTGCCGGTTCATGCACGTCGGGCCGGTACATGGTGACAGGTAATGCCGGGCGCTGACGGACGGTACCGCGGCTTCCCAACTGATGTGCTGGGAAATATAGTGGGAAGCAAGGTGATGACGATGACGGTGGCATTCGGCCCTTCGGTTCAGGAGGTTCCGCTGGCGCGGGCCCCGCTCGTGAGCGTAATCGCTCAGGTCCGCTTCCCGGCAGTGATGAAGATCGAGGCTGATAGCGGCTTCGTGGCTACGTTCCAGGAGTCGATACGGAAGGACTACCCGATACTTCGCCCGGAGCGGCAGCTTGGCGTCATGATCGGCCCCGGAGGTGTCCAGCCTCAGGATGCCGGAACCGTCTGGCGCTTCGAGACCAGGGATCCTGATGCCTGGCAGGTGACATTGGCGCCGACCTTCGTGTCGCTCTCTGCCAGGCGGTACACCCGGCGCAGCGACCTCCTCGCCCGGCTCACCGTGGTTCTGCATGCCCTAGAGGCCTGGTTGCATCCAAACGTCTGCGACCGCGTTGGCGTCCGGTACGTGGACCGGGTGACCGGTGATCAGCTCGCTCGACTTAGCGGGCTGGTTCGTCCAGAGATCCTTGGCGTTGCTGGTGACGAGGCCGCGCTAGGCAGCGTGGAGATCGTGCATGCGCTATCTGACACGCTCTTCCGGCTCGATGATGATTCGTCGCGGCTTCGCGGACGCTGGGGCAGGGTCCCCGCCGGCGCCACCTACGACCCTGGGATCGAACCATCGCGGGAAGTGTCCTGGGTGCTCGACTTGGACCATTACACGTCGCAGCCGGAGGACTTCGATCTTGCCGCGATCAGCGGGAAGGTCGCCGATTTCTGCGATCGCATCTACACGTTCTTCCGCTGGGCGGTCACCGATGCGTTCCTCGACGAGTTCGGAGCTGTGCGATGAGTTCCCAGCTGCGCACGAGAGCAGTTCCCCGTCGCGACGAGCCCGAGGTCTCGGGACCTTGGTCTATCCTGGCGATTGCCGACGCGTTCGTCGAGCGGAGGTCCTCGACGACGACGCGGCTTGGGATGCCATTCGTCGTGTCTGACATCGACGATCTCCTGCTCGCCACCGAGCCGATGACTGGCACGGTTGTCAACGTGATCGGCCAGTTCTGGCAGACGTATGTAAGCTCGACCGACAGTGGGATCTCCTACTCCGGTCCTCCTCGTTCCGTGAGAGACGAGGTGCAAGAACTCCGCGACGACATCGCTCGCCGCACGCGCCTCACCCGTCAGCAGATCTCGCGCGCTCTTGGGGTGGATCGCCGATCGCTGAGCGCCTGGGTGAAGGGCGTCGCCACGCCGGGCATAAACAAACTGGAACGTCTCCAGATGCTGGCGGGCGTCGTCAGGGATATCGACGCCACCGGGCCGGGGCGTGCGACAGAGGTCTTGCTGAGTCGCGCGGGAGGACAAGACCTTTTGGACCATATCGCTGCCGGTCATTTCAGTCGTGCCAGCGACTGGCAGCTGCTGCAAGGCGCGGCGCCTTCCGTGACGATCATGCGCCGTCGTCCTGCTAGGCGCCCGCTCCATCAGAATGCGCTCGACGCGTATCTGAGGGGAGAACTTGGCCCTCTCGGCCGCGCAGCCACGCTTCGTCCAGAGTCCGACTATGAGCAAGACCTTGCCGAGGCGGAGCGCTTGATGCCCAGCGAGCCGGCCCGGAGGACTCGCCGAGGCTACCAATGATGGGTCCTGATGACTTCTACGAGTGGCACGAGCAGCCACGGCAGGGTGACATCGTGCTCTGCGGCGTCTCACGCGTCATTGCGGAAGATCGCCACAGCCCTTCGCAGTGGGAATCACTCGATGCACACTTTGTCCGGATCGATGATGCATGGGACAGCGGAAGACCACTGGGCATCGCAGCAGGCATCGCACTTGCGATGGTCGTAACGCATGATTGCCAGCTCGACAAGGAGTGGAATCAGCGAGTTCGGGAGCTGCAAAGAGACGGAATGGAAGGAGAGCGAGCCGAACTCGAAGCGACCTCTGATCGGACGCTTGACCGCACGCTGGTCGTCAGCCCGCTGATCGACCCTAGCGACGTTCGTGGCGGACGTGGCAACCTGATGGCGGGACGAGTCATCGGGTACCTGCCTGTGCCAGCGCATCCAGACCATCTCGTGGACGAATGCGCTGTCGACCTGACCTACCAGTGCACAGCGGATCGGCTCGACGTCGTCAAGGTCGCATCAATCAGCGAAGCCGCTCGCAAGCAGCTTCGCTATGCGCTCATCCAGCTGGATGCGCTCCGCACTGCCGACGTTGGATTTGAGATCGAAGCCGTGGTCGGGCGAACGATCCGAAAGGTCGACGTTCCCGCTCGTGATCCCCTGACGGTTCGCATCCAGCTCGACGACGGAAACGTCATCCAGCTGCTCCAGCAACCTGGCACCCCAGATCAAGAGACCGGACGAACGGGCGAGTTCTTCTCGGCCGGAGGACAGTCCTAGCTCCGGCCACGCAGCCCCCAGGGAGGAACCGGCGATGCGAGCAGCACACCCCACCCCGCCCCGCTGACCCGGAGAGGCCAGCAAAGCGGCAACCCGCGCGGGCTGGACACCGGCCGTCCGGTCAGGCAGTCCCCTAACGCGGACGACAAAAATGTCAGCGACCGCGTTTACCTTCGTAGCGTGATGCTCCAAGATAGCCACGACACCGGACTCGCTCAACGCGGCGCGCCGCGCGCGCCGCGCGGGATCGAAACCGCAGTATGGCCCAGTTGCCGCATAGCGTCACGGGCGCAGGCTCGGACCAGCCCGTTGACCTCGCCTTAACTGTCCTCGAATCCGTAGGTCTCGAACTTAAGGGTGCTGGCGTTCTCAGTAACGTCGCGAACGCTCTTCTCGGTGTAACCGGCCGGGTTGCGCGCAGTGATCTCGACCCGTATCTCAAGCTCGACACCGTCAGGAGCGGCGAGGTGCTGGATGATCTCCTGGGCCAGCTTCGTGAGGTCTCGGGCGCACCGGTCTGGGCTGATGATGGCCAGGCCGAAGAACCGCGTGTCCTGCGGCGACGGAGGCTGCGGCCTCGGGGAGATCCCATCCGTTCCCCCGGCCGCTGCGCCGGTTGCCCAGTGTCGTCCTTAGTCTCTGTCCCTGTCCCTGTGCTTGACGGACCTCCGGCGGTGGTGGTCTCGGCGTCTCGCTGGGCGAGAGCGAGGTCGGGCCGGACGAGCGGGGTCTGGTCGGTGACCTGACCGATGGAATCAGAGTGCGGGATTGCCAGCCCGGTGAACGGGTCGGCGGCTTCGTCGTAGCCGTCCGCGACAGCGAAAGCTTCAACGTCCCAGGTCAGCTCGTTTGCTACGCCCGCGATGCCTGCATCGAGGATGCGCCGGTCGGCCAGGCGGGGCAGGTAGGGGTGGCGGCAGTAGTAGGTCCACAGGTCACCGACCCGAATCCGGCCCGCCTGCCAGATGCTCGCGAGCCTGTGGTCAAGGTCGTAACGGATGGACCGGGCTCCGTGGACAGTGCGCAGCAGGTCGGTCCGGCGCAGTTTGTCGCTGGCTCGCTCGGCGAGGCGTTCCCGTGCGCCGTCGGATCGGATGACATCCCATGTGACGGGCCGGTCGGGCCTGGGCTGGACTGGGACAAGCAGCCAGTGGTAGGTGTCGGCGATGCGCAGGTTAACGGTCTTGTCACCGGACTCGCGGCGAGTGCGGGCCTGGGCGGCCTGCTGGGCGGTCAGGTCTAGCTCCTCGCTGCGGCCAGTGATGTTGTCCCAGGCAAGGTAGTCGCGGATGGCGTCAGTGAGGTCTTCCATGCGCTTGGCGTCGGGGGCGAGGAAGACGACCATGTTACGGTTCACGCGCTGCGCCGAGCCACGGGCATCCAGGGCCCGCCGGGCGAACGTCATCGCCAGCGAGGCATCTTCGGTGCGTGAGTGCCGGTAGCGCGGGTGGAGGATGACGAGCCGGGCCGCGGGCTCATCCGCGATGTCGCCGGTATCCTCCGAGCCGACCTGAACGCGAGCAAATCCCCCTGGCAGAAAGTTCGTTCTGCGTCAGACGGCTGGTGATCTCGGCCCAGATGTCGTATGGGCGCTCGCGGAGGCGGTCGGCGTAGTCATCATCTTCACCGAGCATCGCGATACCCTCGGCTACCTCGCCGATCGCATCCGCGGGCAGCTCGGCCAGCCCGACGCGGTGGTCATCAAGGCGAGCGGCCTCGACGTGAGCGAGGACCTACCGGGCATGGGGACCGGCCGGCTCTCAGCTTGAGATTTAACCTCCGCCGGCGTGTCGTGCGAAGATCGCCGATCTTGTGCCGCGTGTCGCCGTGACGTGACACGGCCACCGCGTGATGATCTTCGGGTTCACTCCAGAGAACTTGAAGACAC
>JBOHCP010000328.1:0-6202 GCA_050698875.1 Streptosporangiaceae bacterium
GGCTCGGGCGCCGCGCAGCCGACGGCCAGCGCGCCGGCTCCGCGGCCGAGCGCGTCGCCGCCCGCCGGCGGCAGTCTGCTCTGCGTGGAGCTGCTGGGCATCCGGGTCTGCCTCTAGGCCAGCGCACCGCCGTCACGCGGCCGCTCGTCGCGCACATCCGCGCGCTCAGCGCGGCGTCACAGCACCTTGCCGGGATTCATGAGGCCGGCCGGGTCGAGCGCGTTCTTGATCGCGTGATGCACCCGCATCGACTCGGGCCCGAGTTCCTCGGCGAGCCAGCGGCGCTTGATGATCCCGACACCGTGCTCGCCGGTCAGCGTCCCGCCGAGTTCCAGCGCGCCGCGAAAGATCTCGTCAGCGGCCGCCCACACCTGCGGTGGCACATCAGGCAGTCCCCGCTCGAAGACGAACAGGGGGTGCAGGTTGCCGTCGCCGGCGTGCGCCACGGTCGCGATGAACACGCCGTGCCTGAGCGCCGCCTGCTCGATCCGCTGCACCATGTCGGGCAGCCGGGTGCGGGGCACGCAGACATCCTCGGTCAGCGTTGCACCGAGCCGCTCCAGCGCCGGGTAGGACAGCCGGCGCAATTCGAGTAGCTCGCGTGACTCGGCTTCTGATTCGGACACCTCCGCCATGGTTGCCCCTTCGCGCAGACAGATGTCCCGCATCCGCGCGGTGCCCGCGTCGGCCTGGTCGCCGTCGTCCTGCCCGATCAGCAGCGCCTGCACGGCACCGCCGAATCCCGTGTTCTTCCACTGATCGATGGCCCGCAGGGTGGCCGAGTCCATCAGCTCGAGCAGGCTGGGCCGGAGCCGGGCGGCGAGGATTGCCGCGACGGCCCGGGTTGCCGCGCCGAAGCCGGGGAAGCCGGCCGCGACCGTTCGCGGATAGCTCGCGGGTCGCGGGCGCAGCCGCAGCGTCGCCGAGGTGATCACCCCGAGGGTGCCCTCGGAGCCGACAAACAAGCCCGTCAGGTCGTAGCCGGTGACCCCCTTCACGGTGCGCCTGCCGGTACGCAGGAGCTGGCCGCCGGGCAGCACGACCTCCAGGCCGAGTACCGAGTCGCGGGTAACGCCGTACTTGACGCACCGCAGGCCGCCCGCGTTGGTCGCCAGGTTGCCGCCGATGGTGGAGATCTCGAAGCTGCTGGGATCGGGGGCATACATGAGCCCGTGCTCGGCGGCAGCCCGGTCCAGGTCGGCTGTCAGCACGCCAGCCTCGGCGACGATGATCTCGTTGGCGGCGTCAAGCTCTCTGATCGCCGTCAGCCGGGCGGTCGACAGCACCAGGCAGCCATCCGTCGCGGTCGCGCCCCCCGCCAGGCCGGTGCCGCCGCCGCGCGGCACCACGGGCACCCGGTGCCGCTGCGCCCAGCCCAGGGCGGCAGCGACGTCCTGCGTCGTGCCGGCAAGCACGACACAGCGCGGCTGGCCGGCCGTCACCGCGGGAGTCTCGTCGCGCCGGTAGGCCTCCATCGCATCGGGATCGGTCAGGACGCGGCCGCCGGCCACGACGCTCCGTAGCTCGTCTAGCGCATAAGCTTCCGAATCGGTCATGGTGCTGCACATTCCTTCGACGGCTGCCGCCAGTATCGCCAGCCGACGCAGCCCGGCGCGACACCAGCGGCCGGCTAGCGCTCCAGCCAGGCCGACGCTAGCAGTGAGTCGCCAGCCATCAGCCAGATCGCCGCTTCCCGGTCGCGCCGGTCGGTGACCAGGGTGGGAGCGCAGCCGGGCGTTATGGCCCGGTGGTACTCCATCTCGGCCACCGCCGGCACCCAGCAGCTGACCGCTAGCTCGTCCTCCACGGCCGCCCAGTGCACGGCGTTGTTGACATGCCCGGCCAGGTCGAAGTCGGTAGCCCGGAGCGGCCACGCCCGCCGGTCGGCCGCGCTGTCTGGCCGCGGATGCGAGAGCCGGGCCGATACCGTCCGGCCGGCCGCCGACTCGCCGTAGCTGCGCAGGAAGTCAGCCGACAGCCGGGCCGGCCGGCCATCCGCCCGCCTGACGGCCGCCCACACGGCCCGTGCCTGGACTGCCTCGCCGTCAGCCCCCGACAGCGTCGTCGTCCGCTCGGCCCAGCGCGGCCCGGTGCCCGAGCAGTAGGTGGCGACCGACAGCCGGTCTCCCACGACCGGCAGCGAGGAGATAGCCAACTCACACCGGCGCATCACCCACCAGACCGGCTCGGCCAGGCCGGAGTCCACGAGGTCATCCTCGGCGGCGGCCTGCAGGTACCGGGCCAGTGCGTCGAGCCGGAGCCGTCCGGACGGCGTCACGTCGGCGCTGCGCACGACCCGGCGGGTGCGGTACACCCGGCCGCTGGCCGGGCCCTGCACGAACGGTGGCGGGAACGAGTCCATCCCGGCATTGTCCAAGACGCCGCGCCGACCCGACCGGCGCGGGTCGGCGCCCAGCGCGCCGGCCGAATCGGCGCGCGGGTCGGCGGCGGCGCTCGCGGCCGCCATACGGTAGGAAAGAGGCCATGAAACCCGCCGAACTCCAGCTCCTCACCTCGCTGGAGGACCGTCACTGGTGGTACCGCGAGCGCCGCGCCATCCTCGGCAGGCAGCTCCGGAGGCTGCCAGGAACCGGCCGGGCCCTGGACATCGGCGCGGCCGGCGGCGGCAACACCAGGGTCCTGCAGGCGCACGGCTGGCAGGCGGTGGCGCTCGAGTACTCCGACTCGGTGGCCGGGGTGGCGGTGGCCCGCGGCATCAGCGCCATCCGGGCCGATGCCAGGTACCTGCCCCTGGCCGCGGGTGCCTGCGGCCTCGTCACCGCCTTCGACATCCTCGAGCACATCGATGAGGACTACCTGGCGGCCGCCGAGATCGCCAGGGTGCTGCGGCCGGGTGGCACGGCGCTGATCGCGGTGCCGTGCGACATGGCCCTGTGGTCCGGGCACGATGACGAGGTCGGGCACGTGCGCCGGTATGACCGGGCCGGGCTGGTCAGCCTGATCCAGAAGGCCGGCCTGACGGTCGAGGAGGTGTGGAGCTGGAACGTCCTGCTGCGACCGGTCGTCGCGGTGCGGCGCCGGTCCGCCACGGGCAGCGACCTCAGCGAGGTGCCGCCGCTGGTGAACGGGATCCTGACCTCGATCATCGTCGCGGAGCGCTACCTGCCGGTCAGGTCACTGCCTGGCGTGTCACTGTTCCTGCGGGCCCGCCGCGGCTAGCCCGCGGGCGCTCCCCGAGTATCGGCGAGGTCGAGCACGCGGATGACGGTGACCAGCTCGACGGGCATGGCACCAGGCGGGCGGCGAGCAGGGTCGATCCGGCCGGCGTAGCGAGAGGTCAGCGGCAGGATCTGGGCGCGAAGCTGGCGCAGCTCGGGCACCGTCGCGAACACGACGGACTGGACCGGGTCCGTCGACGCCTGGAGTTCCGCACTGGCCGAGGACCCGGTGAGCCGGCTGCCACGGGCGAGCCGGCACGGCCGCTCGCGGCCGCGCCCGCCCCCGGCCTCCTCGAGGAAGCCGAGCCGTGCCAGCGTGCGCAGGTGGTAAGCGCACGCGGTTGGGCTCTCCCCCACCAGCGCGCTCGCCCGGGTCGCCGTCAGCGGGCCCGCCAGCCCGATCGCCTCGATCAGCGCGCGCCGTGTCGGGTGCGTGAGCGCGCGCAGTGACGGCGCGGCCGCGAGCGTGCGGTGCGGCCGAAGGACGCAGCGACCGCCGCCGGGCGTCCCGGCGCTCGGCTGAGCCGTCATGCGGCGGCCTTACCGCTGGAAACTTCATTTCGAAATAAATTCTCCATCTCCGACCCGGACAGGTCCGCGCTTCCGCGCTTGTGCTGCAGCACAAGCACTCCTCGGATGCGGTGGTGGGCGGTGTGATCTTGCCCGGATTGCGGCGGTAGCGTTGCCGGAACAGGCAGGGCGCTGCGGCCATTCGCAGCCATACGCGGCCACTGTCGCCCAGCACAAGCCGGTGGCGGTCAGGGTTGGCCTGCGGCCCGACGACGGGCACCGCCACGGCTGCGAGCATGTGGGCACGTCCGGTCGCGTCGGGAACTGCGGGGAGGCCGAATGAGCGAAAGCCCGGCGGCCGGGTGGCCTCGGCCGACCCGGCCGCGGCTGTCCGCGCGCGCTGCGTATGCCCTGCACGCCCTGGTGGCCCCCCGCAAGCCGTACCGCTGGCTGGCTGCCAGGCTCGAGCTGCACCCGCTGCTGCGCCGCTGGTTCACCGCCGGCGAGCGCATCACCAAGCAGGAGATCTTCGGCTGCCAGATGTGCGGCCAGTGCGCCCTGCCGGCGACCGGGTATGCCTGCCCGATGACCTGCCCCAAGCAGCTGCGCAACGGGCCGTGCGGCGGGGTATCCCCGACCGGTCAGTGCGAGGTGCTCCCGCAGCTGCGCTGCGTGTGGGTGATCGCGTACGAGCGCGCCGAGCAGGCCGGGCACGGCGCCGACCTCGATCTGCTGCAGCGGCCGGTCGACCACCGCGAGACTGGCCGCAGCTCGTGGGTGAACTACTGGCAGGGCCGGGACGAGGGCCTGTGGGCCGCCGCGACCAGCAGCGATCCGGCGCCGTTGCTGCCGCGCGCTCCGGCCCGGGCGCCGCAGTGACCGCTCCGACCTCGGCAGGGCCGGCGAGCGGTCTTCGGGCCGCGATCGCCTCGGGCCGGTTCGTGGTGACAGCCGAACTCGGGCCGCCCCGCGACGCCAACCCGGAAGCCATCACGCGCAAGGCGGGCTTCCTGCGCGGCTGGGTGGACGCCGCGAACGTCACCGACTGCCAGGGGGCCAAGGTGAAGCTGTCGAGCCTGGCCGGCAGCGTGCTCGCGCGGGCCGCCGGGGTCGAGCCGGTCATGCAGCTGACCTGCCGGGATCGCAACCGGATCGGGCTGCAGTCGGACCTGCTCGGCGCGGCCGCGCTCGGTATTCCGAACGTGCTGCTGCTCACCGGCGATCACCCTCGGTACGGCGACCACCCGGAGGCGAAGCCGGTCTTCGACCTGGACGGCGTCCAGCTGACCTGGGCCGCCCGCACCCTGCGGGAGGGCACGCTGATGTCCGGCCAGCGGCTCGAGCACCCGCCGGGCTGGCTGATCGGCACCGTCGAGAACCCGTACGCGCCGCCGACGGCGTTCCGGGCCAGGAGGCTGGCGAAGAAGGTCGCGGCGGGCGCGGAGTTCGTGCAGACCCAGTATGTGTTCGACGTCGAGCGGTTCGCGGCCTGGATGGCCGAGGTACGCGCGCTCGGCATCGCCGAACGGTGCGCCGTGATCGCCGGCGTCGGCCCGATTCGGTCGCTCCGGGTGCTCGAGATGCTCAGCTCGGGGGTACCGGGCGTCTATGTACCTGAGGAGGTCGGACGGCGGCTGCGCGGAGTGCCGGCGGACCGGGTCGAGGATGAGGGCATCAGCATGTGCGCGGAGACAATCCAGCGGGTGGCGGAGATCCCCGGCGTGCGGGGCGTGCACGTGATGGCGTTTGGCTTCGAGCGCGGCGTGCCCGACATCCTCCAGCGAGCGCGCGTAGGGCCGCGCGCCAGCCTGGCGGGCCCTCAGGAGGTCGCTGGCCATGCTGATTGACTTCCGGCCGCATGCCCGGCTGCGCGGCACGAACCCGGTGGACTTCACCGCCTCGGTGACCCCGGTGGTGACCGCCCTGGCCGAGGCGGCCGACGCGGGCTACGAAGATCTGGGCCGGGTCAGGGTGACCTGCGACTGGGTCCAGTACAAGCAGAACTTCCGCGAGGTCGTCGACGTGCGACCGCTGCTTGACTACCCGGCCGCGCCCGCGTGCGCCGACGAGCCTCCGCGGCCGGCCGGCCCGCCCGCCTACCGCTTCGAGATCGCGGTCGACGTGCGCCGCAGTGCCACCGTGCCGCTGCGGGATCTGACGGCCGCGCGGCTGCGCGACAGCGGTGCCGGGCGGGTGTTCCTTGAGGACTGGGGACCGGGCAGGCAGAGCTGCATCTGGGCATTCAACTCGCTCTACTGGACCGCGCTCGCGCAGTGGGAGAAAGCGGTCGGCCGCGGCTACGAGCAGGCCCTGCCCGGTGGGGAGAGCGACGCGCGGAACCGCGACGCGGCCAGGGAGCTTGTCACCGAGCTGTTCGCCGTCTGGGACGGGCTGGCGTCGACGGGCGCGCTGCCCGAGCAGCTGTACGTGGCCGAGCTCGGCGTCGGCAACGGCAGTCAGGCCAAGGTCTTCCTTGACGAGTTCCGCGACCTGGACGACGGGGTGACCAAGCT
>JBOHCP010000329.1:0-6174 GCA_050698875.1 Streptosporangiaceae bacterium
GATTATCTCGAGGCCTGGCTCGATCTCTGGGATGGCTCGTCGCTGCTGCCCGGCTACGGCTGGATCTTCGGCATGGGTGACGGCACCTCCAATGTCGGGGTCGGCCTGCTCAACACCTCCGCGGGCTTCGGGGACATCGACTACAGGGACCTGCTGCGCCGGTGGCTGTCGACGATGCCGCAGGAGTGGGGCTTCACCGAAGAAAACCGGACCCAGCCGATCCGCGGCGCTGCCCTGCCGATGGCGTTCAACCGGACCCCGCACTACACCCGCGGACTGGTGCTGGTCGGAGACGCCGGCGGGATGGTCAACCCGTTCAACGGGGAGGGCATCGCCTACGCGCTGGAGTCCGCCGAGGTCGCGGCGCGGGTGATCACCCAGGCTGTGGCGAGGACCACAGCCGGCGGCCGCGAGCTAGTGCTGCAGACGTACCCGCGCCAGCTCAATGACGCCTATGGCGGCTATTACACGCTCGGAAGGATCTTCGTCGAGCTAATCGGCAAGCCGTCTTTCATGAAGTTCGCCACCAGGCACGGCGTGAAGCGCCCGGCCGTGATGCGGTTCAGCATGAAGCTGCTTGGCAACCTGACCGAAACCCGTGGGGGCGACGCCGTGGACCGGCTACTCAACGCGGTGTCTAAGATGACGCCCGCGGCGTAACCGGCCATGACCGGCAAAGCGGCCGTGCCGCCGACGATAGCGCCCATCCGGACAAGGGGGTGACAAGGCGATGAGCCTGTACGTGCCGATCCTGGTGCTCGGCATCCTCGCGGCGATTTTCGCGACCTTCTCGCTGGTGGCGGGCGCGCTGGCCGGCCCGAAGCGGTGGAACAGGGCCAAGCTCGATACCTACGAGTGCGGCATCGAGCCGACCAGGCAGGGGCAGGGGATGCGATTCCCTGTCAAGTACTACCTGACGGCGATGCTCTTCATCATCTTCGACATCGAGATCATCTTCCTGTACCCGTGGGCCGTCTACTTCGGCAAACTCGGGGTCTTCGGCCTGGTGGAGATGGTCACGTTCATCGTCACGGTGCTGATCGCCTACGCCTACGTCTGGCGCCGCGGCGGCCTGGAGTGGGATTAGCCGATGGGAATTGAAGACAAGCTGCCGAGCGGCCTGCTGCTGACCACCGTCGAGAAGGTGGCAGGTTACGCACGCAAGAGCTCGGTGTGGCCGGCCACCTTCGGGCTGGCCTGCTGTGCCATCGAGTTGATGGCGGCCGGCGGTCCCCGCCATGACCTGGCCAGGTTCGGTATGGAGAAGACCGGCTCCACCCCGCGACAGGCCGACCTCATGATCGTGGCCGGCCGGGTCAGCCAGAAGATGGCGCCGGTGCTACGGCAGATCTACGACCAGATGCCCGACCCCAAGTGGGTGATCTCGATGGGCGTCTGCGCCTCCAGTGGCGGCATGTTCAACAACTACGCCATCGTGCAGGGCGTCGACCACATCGTGCCGGTCGACATCTACCTGCCCGGCTGCCCGCCGCGCCCGGAGATGCTGCTTGACGCCATCGTCAAGCTGCACGACAAGATCCAGAACATGAAGCTGGGCGTGAATCGGCAGCACGAGATCACCGAACTCGAGGAGGCGGGGCTGCGCCGTCTCCCGCTGGTCCAGCCCGCGGGCCAGTCCCCCGCTGCGGGCCAGCGGATCGTCACCGCTAGTGAGCAGCACGGGCGGCCGGAATGAGCGAGCCCGACAGCAACCAGCAGCCCGCCGTGCCCGATCCGGCCGTGGTGGCCGGGCAGGAGCGGCTGACCGAGCCGGTCGCGCGGACGGGCATGTTCGGTGTCGAGGGCACCGGTGACACGTCGGGCTATGGCGGCCTGCAGGTGCGTCGGCCGCAGCGGGTGGCCAGCCCGCGGCCGTATGGCTCGTACTTCGATGCGATCACCGAGCAGCTCGAGGAATCGCTGCAGGTGGCAGGCACCAGCTTCGGGGCGGCGGTGGAGCAGGTGATCGTGGCTGCCGGTGACCTCACTCTCTATGTCCGCCGTGAGCACCTGCCGGCCGTTGCGGCCCGGCTGCGTGACGACCCTGCGCTGTCGTTCGAGATGTGCCTCGGCGTGTCCGGCGTACACTACCCAGCCGAGACCGGTGCCGAGTTGCACGCCGTCTACCACCTCCTGTCGATCACCCACAACCGCAGGCTGCGGCTCGAGGTGACCGCCCCGGACGCAGACCCGCACATCCCGTCGCTGGTCGGCGTGTACCCGACGTGCGACTTCCACGAGCGGGAGACGTGGGACTTCTTCGGGCTGGTCTTCGACGGCCATCCGGCGCTCACCAGAATCGAGATGCCGGACGACTGGCGCGGGCACCCGCAGCGGAAGGACTACCCGCTTGGCGGCATCCCGGTCGAGTACCGCGGCGCGACTGTCCCGCCGCCTGACGAGCGGAGGTCTTACGAATGACCGCTCCGGCTGATCACCAGACAGAACAGCAGGACCCGTACGACCTCGGGGACACCGACGAGTACGACGAGGGCCGGGTCTACCACGTCGGCGGCCAGGACTGGGACGAGGTAGTCGACGCCGCGTCGGCCGACGACCGGGCCGGCGACGAGCGACTGGTCGTCAACCTGGGACCGCAGCACCCCTCCACCCACGGCGTGCTGCGGCTGGTGCTGACCCTCGACGGCGAGACCGTCACCGAGGTCCGGCCGGTCATCGGGTATCTGCACACCGGCATCGAGAAGAACATGGAGTTTCGTACCTGGACCCAGGGCGTTACCTTCTGCACTCGGATGGACTACCTGTCGCCGCTCTTCAACGAAACCGCCTACTGCCTGGCAGTGGAGAAACTGCTGGGTATCGAGTCCGAGGTGCCCGAACGGGCCAATGTCATCCGGGTGCTCATGATGGAGCTGAACCGCATCGGCTCGCATCTGACCGCGGTCGGGACAATGGGCCTGGAACTGGGCGCGACAACTGTGTTCATCTACGGCATGCGCGAGCGGGAGAAGACACTCGACCTGCTCGAGCTCATCACCGGTTTGCGCATGAACCACAGCTACATCCGGCCCGGCGGGGTCTCGATGGACCTGCCGGCCGGCGCGCTGGAGCGGCTGCGGGATTACGTCCGGATCATGCCGGGGCTCCTTGGTGAGATCCGGGCGCTCTTCGATGCCGCCCCCGTCTTCCTGGCCAGGAGCAGGAACGTCGCGTACCTCGACGTGACCGGCTGCATGTCGCTTGGGGTCACCGGCCCGATCCTGCGGGCCGCCGGGCTGCCGTGGGACCTGCGCAAGAGCCAGCCGTATTGTGGCTACGAGACGTACGAGTTCGACGTGCCAGTTCGGGACAGCTGTGATCCCTTCGGCCGGTATCAGGTCCGGATGGACGAACTCGATCAGTCGCTGCGGATCATCAGCCAGTGCGTCGACCGGCTGGGGGTCGGCCGGCAAGCCGATGAGCCGGTGATGATCCGCGACGCCAAGATCGGCTGGCCGGCCCGGCTCGCGCTCGGTCCCGACGGGGTGGGCAACTCCCCGGACCACATCGCGCACATCATGAGCCAGTCGATGGAAGCGCTGATCCACCACTTCAAGCTGGTAACGGAGGGCTTCCGGGTCCCGGCCGGGCAGTCATACGTGGCGGTGGAGTCGCCGCGCGGTGAGCTCGGCTGCCACGCAGTCAGCGAGGGCGGCACCCGGCCCTACCGGGTGCACTTCCGGGATCCGTCGTTCACCAACCTGCAGTCGGTCTCCGCGATGTGCGAGGGCGGCATGATCGCCGATGTGATCGCGGCGGTCGCCAGCATCGACCCCGTGATGGGAGGCGTGGACAGGTAATGGCGCTGACCGAGGAGGCGCGCGCCCGGCTCGCCACGCAGGCCGCCGAGATCATCGGCCGGTACCCGAGGGCCCGCTCGGCCCTGCTGCCGCTGCTCCACCTGGTGCAGTCGGAGGAGGGCTACGTGTCCGAGGGCGGCATCGCATTCTGCGCGGCGCAGCTTGACCTCAGCGAGGCGGAGGTCACCGGCGTCGCGTCCTTCTACACCCTGTACAAGCGCAAGCCCGTCGGCGAGTATCACGTGGGCGTGTGCACGACCGCGCTGTGCGCGGCGATGGGCGGGGACGCCATCCTGGCCGACCTGAAGGAGCACCTCGGCGTCGGCATCGACGAGGTGACACCGGACGGCAGGGTCAGCTATGAGCACGTGGAGTGCAACGCGGCCTGCGACTACGCGCCGGTCGTGATGGTGAACTGGGAGTTCTTCGACAACATGACGCCAGCCAAGAGCCGGGAACTGGTCGACGGGCTGCGGTCAGGAGCCGACGTCGTGCCGACCAGGGGCGCGCCGCGCCTCGCCACGTGGAAGCAGGCGAGCAAGATCCTGGCGGGCTTCCCTGATGACCAGGCAACGGGCGGTGACACCGCGGGCGAGCCCTCGCTGGCCGGGCTGCGAATCGCCAAAGAGCAGGGCTGGCGGCCGGACGGTAGCGGCGGCACCAGCGCGGGAGGGCAGCAGTGAGCACGATCCTCATCCCTGAGCTGAGCGCCCACTGGGACGAGCCAGACTCGTTCACGCTGGCCGCGTACCGGCGCCACGGCGGCTACCAGGCGCTGCCGAAAGCCCTGGCGATGACGCCGGACCAGGTCATCCAGACCCTGAAGGACTCGGCACTGCGGGGCCGCGGCGGCGCCGGTTTCCCGACGGGCATGAAGTGGGGCTTCATCCCGCAGGGCGACGGCAAGCCGCACTACCTGGTGGTCAACGCCGACGAGTCTGAGCCTGGCGCGTGCAAAGACATGCCGACGATGCTGGCGAACCCGCAGGCATTGATCGAGGGCATCGTCATCGCCTGTTACGCCATCCGGGCCGAGAAGGCCTTTATCTATGTCCGGGGTGAGGTGCTGCACGTGATGCGGCGGCTGCAGCACGCCGTCGCGGAGGCCCATGAGGCCGGCTACCTGGGTGAGCGCATTCTCGGCTCGGACCTCACCCTGGACGTCGTCGTGCACGCCGGCGCCGGCGCCTACATCTGCGGCGAGGAGACCGCGCTGCTCGACTCGCTCGAGGGATTCCGCGGCCAGCCCAGGCTCAAGCCGCCGTTCCCGGCGATCGCAGGCCTGTATGCGTGCCCGACGGTGGTGAACAACGTGGAGTCGATCGCCACCGTGCCGTACATCCTGCAGTACGGCGCCGCCGAGTTCGCCCGGTTCGGCACTGAGAAGTCGAAGGGCTTCGGGCTGTTCTCGCTGTCCGGTCACGTCACCACCCCCGGCCAGTACGAAGCGCCGCTCGGCACGACCCTGCGGGAGCTGCTCGACCTGGCCGGCGGCATCCGGGCCGGCCACCGGCTCAAGTTCTGGACGCCGGGCGGCTCGTCGACGCCGCTGTTCACCGAGCAGCACCTGGACGTGCCGCTCGACTACGAGTCGGTGGCCGCGGCGGGATCCATGCTGGGCACGCGCTCGATCCAGCTTTTCGACGAGACGACGTGCGCGGTACGAGTCGTGCTCCGGTGGACCGAGTTCTATCAGCACGAGTCGTGCGGCAAGTGCACCCCGTGCCGGGAGGGCAGTTTCTGGGTCGTTCAGCTGCTGCAGCAGCTGGAGCGTGGCGAGGGCAGCGAGGCCGACCTGGACAAGCTGCTGGACATCTGTGACAACATCACCGGCCGTGCCTTCTGCGCCCTCGGCGACTCGATCCAGGCGCCGGTCGCGTCGTCAATCAAATACTTCCGCGACGAGTACCTCGAGCACCAGCGGATTGGCGGCTGCCCGTTCGATCCGGCCGCATCGACCCTGTTTGCCTTGGAGCCTGCCTGATGACAGTGCAAGCGACCGACAGCGCCGGCGGCGAGGCGGCCAAGCCTGCCGACGGCGTGCGGGTGACCATCGACGGCTTCGAGATCACCGTGCCCAAGGGCACCCTGGTGATCAGGGCCGCCGAGCTGCTCGGCATCCAGATCCCGCGGTTCTGCGACCACCCGCTGCTCGATCCCATCGGCGCCTGCCGCCAGTGCCTGGTGCACGTCGAGGGCCAGCCCAAGCCGCCGGCGTCTTGCACCACCACGGTGACCGACGGCATGGTCGTGCGCACCCAGCTCACCTCGCCGGTGGCGGAGAAGGCGCAGCGCGGCATGATGGAGTTGCTGCTCGTCAACCACCCGCTTGACTGCCCGATGTGCGACAAGGGCCGTGAGGCCCGTCGTCAGC
>JBOHCP010000330.1:0-6174 GCA_050698875.1 Streptosporangiaceae bacterium
GTCTAACTCAGTCGACGGGCCGCGCCGGTCGGAGTCACCTGGCTGCCACCGCGTGGATCAGGCAGCAGCAAGGGCGACGACATTTACTTCAACCACACGGCAACCGCCGCCTGACCTCGGGCTAAGTCAGCGCGCATAAATAAGAGTGCGTTTTGACCGGGAGTCCCACACTTGTGGTATGGCCGTTGCCCAGGATGCGGCGGAGGTGCTGGCCGCGGAGTTCGCGGCGGTGTTCCCGCACCTGGATGAGCGGCAGCGGCGGCTGGCGATGGGGGCGCGGGCGCGCTCGCTGGGGCACGGCGGGATCACGGTGGTGGCCCGGGCGGCCGGGGTGAACGCGGCTCGCCCGCAGCTACGCCTGCGGGCGCCAGACCTTCAGCGCAGCGTGGACAATCCCCAAGGGGCAAGCGCACGCCCTGCACACCCTGGGTGATCTGCACCGGAGCCTGGGCGAGTTCAGCGACGCGGCGCGTTACTATCACGAGGCGCTCGGCCTGCCGGTCACCTTCAGCACGTACTTGCACTGGTACCGCGGGTCATGCTCACCGATGCGCAGCTCGCAGCAGCCGATCTAGACGCGGCCCGCCAAGGCTGGCAGCAAGGGGTGGAGCTGCTCGACAACTTGCGACACCCGCTAGCCCCGTAAGTCGCACATAGGGTCCGTTGGGTGCGGTTCCTGATTCGGGTTCATGAGCGGTGCCTGGCATGCCAGCCTTCGGCGGCTTCGGCGGCTTGTACCGACAGTGCCTGGAGCTCGGCGACGAGTTCGTGCAGTCGGCGGGCGTTGTCGATCCAGGGCCGGTAGCGCTGTTCCTGCTCGGGGGTCCGGCCGCTTTCGCGGCAGCGTCAACGGCGATCGCGCCGGCCGCTTCCCAGTCCGCCCAGTGACCGTCCTGCGCGAGAATCTGCGACAGGTGCGAGAGGATCCGCCAGGCATGGACTGGCAGAACCGACCGCGGCTGCCTGGGCGATCGCTCGCAGCAGCACGAGGTGCTCGGCGCGCAACCAGGCCCCCAGATCGGCGCCACCGGCCAGTTGTTCCACCTGACCGCCGGGCAACGCGGGCACCGGGCTCCTGTTGTCATAAGACCAGCTCGGTGCGTTGCCGGCGGTGTCCACGTAATGATCCAGGCAGCGCAGGATCGCGTGCTGTCTTTCGGACTCGCTGAGCGCGGTGTGAGCTTGCTCCGTCGCGTAGCCCGGACCAGGTCATGCAGCACATATCTGCCGGGCCGGTGCTGCGTGACCAGGCTGGCATCCGCGAGCTTGGCCAAGGCCTTGCGTGTCGCGGCCGGCGACTGGCCAGCAAGGCTCGCCGCGGCGCCCTGGCTAATGTCAGGCCCGCAGTGGATTCCCAGCAAGGTGAAAAGGCGTGCCGCCGAGCTGCTGAGCTGCCGGAATGGCCACGAAAACACCGCGCGCCCGCTGATCATGTCGTCGCCGGTGTCGAGCGTGTCGAGCCGGTCGGGGTCGCTCGCCAGGCGCGCCGCCACGTCTGACAGCGGCAGCCCTGGCGCGATCGCAGCCCGGCCGGCGGCGATCGCCAGAGCCAGCGGGAGTCCCCCGCACGCCCGTATCAGGTCAGTGGTCGCCGCCGCCTCGGCAGCCAGGCGCTCCTGGCCGATCCTCGCCGCGAGCAGCTGCCAGGACCGGTCGCTGTCGAGCGGGAGCCGTATGTCTCACTCTCCGTAACAGCTCGTGCCGGGCCTGAGAGCTGCCACCAGGCGACCCTGACGTGCCCATGCTCACGACACTGTCGCCGACCAGCAGAGGATCACGGAGGGCAGTGTTCAAGCTCGATGACGTCACGTCTTCATAGCGAGCGACGGGTAACTCCTGACCAGCCACGCCAGCTGGCTGAGCCGACCACGTCACAGGCCCGCGAGAGAGCTGCGAGGGACCACGGCCACCAGCATTGCCCAGCCGGACATCTGCACTCGGGACCACCCGGTTCCAGAAGCATCAGCCGGATCCGATTGTGTCGCCGCGTCAATCACGCAGACCGCTCCTGCCAGCGCTCTCTCTTCACCACCGCGCAGCTCTGTGCATATTCCGGGCGGCAGCGTAATGCCTCTTATGAAGCAATCGCCATAACAGCCACAGCCTGACCGGCCACGGGGCGTAGCGCTGGTCTTCCAGCACGCCGGCCCCCACTCGGCGTCCCACAGGCAGAAGTAGTAGCGGCTGGCGAGCGCCGTCTGCCGCCCCCACTCCATGTGCGGGTGCGTGGCGCTCTCCTGGCCCCTGGCTTTCGACGACCGTCGCCGCGTTGCCTTGTCCCGGGCGATGCCGATCAGTGCCACCGCGCTGTGGCCCTGCCTAGCCGCGGCCCCGATATGCGGCCGGGCGATCTCCTCCTTCTTCTCGCCCCGGGCGCAGTGGTGCAGCGGGATCGCGTTCGCCTTGGCGAACTTGTCCACCTCGGCCACGCAGGCATCGCCGATCCTGGCGAACGCCGCAGACGACGGGATGACAAACCCGCGCTGCCAGCGCAGGAACTGGCACACCATGCCCGCGGTCTGCAGCCGCGGCACATATGCCTGCAGGAAAATCCGGTCCACCGAACGGCAGGTGAGCGTCACCTGGTTCCGCCGTAAAGCCGCAAAGCCGGCCACGCCGCCTCCCAGGTATCGTCAACCCGGAGGCTAAGACCGGCGCAGCGCGGGGGCCACCCCAGGGCCACCCCCCGCGGGCGCCTCCTCGCTGCACGTCACCACCCGGCAACCCCGCTCGCGGCCCAGCCGCGATCCTCGGTGGTAGGAGGCTCACTTTGCTACTCCTGGTCATCCGCTACGGCAGCACCGGATTCATCCAGGTGATCTGCGGAAACCTCGCGAAATCCGAGTCCGTTGAACAAACCCCGACTCCGTGCTCGATCGCCAGCGCCGCCAGGTGAGCATCGGTGACTAGATTGCCCCGCAGGTCGCCCGCCACAATGAGGTCACGAATGATCTCTGCATGCCGTTCGCCAGGAACCGGCACCCAGGTAGCCTCGGCATCGAGCCAATCGGCTACAAACGACCAGGCCTGGCTCGGGCTGAGCGGGCTAGCCGACGCACGCGGATGGGTCGAGATTCGCTGGAACGCCAGGAGCGACGCCCACGGCAGCCCGACACGGGCGGGTTCGTTGAGAGACCTCTCCAGCCAGTTCTTTGCAGGGTGGTGAAAATGGCTGCTGGTGTCCACTGCATACAGCAGAACGTTCGCATCGACGATCATTTATGGATGCTTCGCGCCGTCAAGCTGTTCGAGTGCCTCCGCGACATTCGACACATCAACCTGCAGGCCCAGATCGGCGGTGCGCTGCCGGAAGGATCGCCGCCTCGACCGCGGTCGCAGCCCAGCGCGTGCGAGCTTGTTGACAGCCTCACCGAGGCCGATGTGCTCCTCGCGGCTGAGGCGTTCCGCGGCGGCGGCCACGTCGTCGTCGAGCCGGATCGTCGTACGCATAAGTCAACTATAGCATCTTTGATGCGAGACGATAAGCATCACAGATTCACCACGGACCTGGACAGGTGCTTCTCGCCCGGGAAAGCTCCGGCGGGGCTGCCGCGGCATGATGGCCGCCGTCGCCTGCTCGCCGGTGGAGCACGCCCAAGGCGGCCGAGCCGCTCGGCGTGTCTCAGGCCCGCGTTTTGCCTGGGCGAGCGACCGTCGCGGGGTTCACGGGGCACCGTCCCTGGCGGCCAGAATGGCGGCGCGCGGCGCGGCACGCGCCGACCCGGAGTTGAGTCGAACCTTGGGCGCCAGCTCGGCGCTGACCCGGTACACGCTGGCCAGGTCGAACTCAGCCAGCGGACCGTACCTCTCCTGCGCCAGACCCAGGAACCGCGCGGTCTTCGTGCCATTCCTTGAGAGGGAACGGGCTCGTCCCGCTTCGCCGTCGTAGTCCATCTCAGTCGTTGTGGCCGGCCTGGGCCACCTGTGGTTCGCAGTCGAATCGAAGTCCGCGGTCCCGCAGCCGGCGGCCGGGGAAGCGCCGTCGGCGCGGGAGTCGGCGTCGTTGAGCGCGGCTGACATCGCGGCTTGCGGCAGTGGCGTTGCGTTCACGATGGCGCGCCGCAGACCAGCCGCTGTTCCCCGCCCGTCGACCGCGAGCCTCATGCCGTACAGCAGCGACCGCCCGGCCACATGCCAGGCGGACCGCTGCGCGTCGTCGGCGGCGGCCTTGCCCAGGGCCGCGCGACGGACAACCGCGATCAGCAGGTCACTCGTAAGGGCGAAGAGAATCGGTGGCATAGCGTAGACGGCGACCGAACGCGGCGAACCGAGGTCGGCACCGGCACCTGACCGCAGGCGCCCATCAGCAAGCCGTCCTGTTCAATCAGGCGGGCAAGATCGCCGGCGGGTTCGGACTCAGCTCATCAGACGACGTGCCGACACTCTGGTGCCCGGCGAGAGCTACCGCGAGAACGTCGGAACCTTCGAAGCCGTGCAGCCAGCTACGCACGTCGACTGTTCCGTCTGGCCCGACCAATACAGCTCCGGCCCACGAGGTCAGCCAATCTGTCAGCACATGGCCGAGCCTGCAGGTCGGCCGGTGCCTTCCGGGCATAGGCCGACCGCTCGCTACTCGACTGCCCGCCCCGTCGCCGACTACAGTCGGGACCGGGTCAACCGAGCTGCTGAGTTTCTCCCACTGCGTGTTTCCGGCATACCGGACCGCACGTTTCGGTGCCCGTTAAGGGAGATGCTCCGGTCCTTAGTGAGCTGCTCGACAATCCGAAGTGCATCTTGCGCAGAGGAGCTGAGCGAATAGACCTCCCTGCCCCCATCGTCAGTTGGGCGGATCAGCCAGTTGACGCGCACCCACCCCAGACACGACACAGGTCGCGGCCGTTACCAGCGGGCACATCAGGGATCCCGGCATTTCGCAGCTCACCCATGAGAACGGCGACCTGGTCGTGCATCCGGACCGCGGGTACGGTCGGCTGCTCGTTAGAGAACATCGCCCGCAGCACCGTCAGAGTCGGAATAGCCGTGTCCTTCGCCAGGAGGGCCAGGGTCGGCTGCTCATACGCGGTAAGCAGGCGCCGATATTGCGCCGTGATATCGCTCAACTTTCCTCCGTACGCCCCAGCCTGCCGCAGCCTGCCGGCGGCGCGTCAAGATTGCCAACGGTGACGTCTGCATTGTCGTGCGAGCCACCGACAGCGTCTTCTTACCGAATTCCGGGCGGTGGCGCGCCGAATCCCTGCCCGAATCGTCCCACCTGGCTCAGCTGCGGCCCGGCTCCATCTGTCCCGGCCAGTCGAACGGTAGCCGAGCAGCAGGACCCCAAACCGTCACCGCTGCCGGCAGCAGGCCAAGCCGGTGCTAACTGGCAGCCGTGGTGCTGCCGGGCTAGTCCAGGCCCAGGACCCGCAAGCCGTGGTAACGGTGAAAGTCCTCGTAATCCTTGAGGTTCAAGGTGGCCAGTGGGACGTCGTGGGTGAGGCAGCACGCGGCGATCCACATGTCGTTGACTGGCCGGGGCCGACCCCGCCCCGCCGAGGCGGCAGACAATCGCCCCCAGGTGGCCGCGACCGCCTCATCGCCTGGGAGCACGGCAACCCGGGCGAGCCAGTCAGCCAGTTCGCCGCGGCGTCGCTCGCCCCAGTTGCGGATCTCGGCCCATTTGGTCAGCTCGCCGAATGTGACGAAGGTGATCAGCACCTCACGGCCGATCAGGCGGGTGGCAAGCGGTCCGGTCAGCGTGCCCTTCTGCAGCCTGGAGGCGACGTCGGTATCCAGGACCGCCAGATCCAGGGGCACCGGTCAGGCCAGGTCGCGGTGACGCTCAGCGTAGGTGAACGCCAGGAACTCCTCGAGCTCCTGGTCGGTCTCGAACGTGTCAGCTGTTAGCTCATCCAGCGACCGCAGCGGCCGGGAGTTCGTGGCCGCCAGCAGCTGCGCGACCGAAAGCCGCGGACGCACCGGCACATCCGCAGAACGGCCGGCACCCGACGAATTCACCATGACCCCACCTCGCCTACCGCCAGTCTGGCTGCTACCAAGCATAGGCGCGCCGCTACGGCCTGTCCGGCGCGCTGAGGTCCGCGTGGGTCTACCTATCGCCCAAGACAGCGCCCGGAACTTAGGAGTCGTAGCGAAATAACTTAGTTTCCGGTCACGGGATGCTTATGGTCTGTGCTATGAGCCCTGTGATGGAGTCCCTGGCCCGCCGCTATGACG
>JBOHCP010000331.1:0-6170 GCA_050698875.1 Streptosporangiaceae bacterium
GCCTAGCGTCGGCCGGCCTAGCGCCTGCCGGCATTGCCGTCACTCGGCAGCGGCAGCCGGCCGGACGGGCAGCGGGCCGGGCTCTGCTGACTCGGGCGGCTGACCCCCGGCACCCCGTGGCGACGCCGGCCCGGCGACCTGCACTCCCGGCTCCTCGCCGGGCACCGCGGTCTCCAGCCAGACCTCGCGGACGATGACCTGGCCCGCGCCTGCCAGGGGTATGGCCAGCAGCGCGGCGACGAAGCCGCCGAACAGGCCGCCGACCCAGCTGCCGATCGACGCCCCGACCAGGATGGACACGAGGACGAGCAGCGGGTTGATCCGCACGGTCCGGCTCATGATGACCGGATTGAGCACGTGGTTCTCGACCTGGGTGTAGATAAGGAAGACGACCAGCGTGACGATTCCCGCTGACACCGAGTGGGTGAAGGCGAACAGCACCACCGGTATCCCGGCCAGCGCGCCGCCGATCATCGGCAGGAAGTCGACCAGCGCCACCCACAGCGCCCACAGGAACGGGAACGGCACATCGAGGATGAGCAGGGTGACCAGCACTACGGCGCCAGCGATCACCGAGGTGGCGAAGTCCCCGAGCATATAGCCGGTCACCGAGCGGTTCACCTCGCCCGCGACGGCGGTGTACCGGCGCGCCCTGGCCGGGTTCATCATGCCGAGCAGGCCCGCCCGCAGCTTCGGCCCCTCGATCAGCATCAGGATCACGAGCACGAAGACGATTGCCAGCGACAAGATGAGTGACACTGCGCCCTTGCCCACGCTGAGCGCGGGCTTGCCCAGGTCGCGCGCGTAGCTCACGAGCTTGGGCGCGTTGTGCTCGACCCAGCTCTGCAGGCGGTACCGCGTCACCAGGTGGCCCAGCCAGCCCTGGCCGTGCTGGATCCGCCGCACGTAGGTCGGCAGGTTGGCCGCCAGGTGGGTCATGCCGTTGATCAGCGGATAGCCGAAGGCTGTGGCCAGGCCACCGAACGCGAGCACCGCGAGCAGGGTGACCAGCGCGACGGCGAGACCGCGCCGGCGCAGCACCCGCTACAACGCGACCACGAGCGGGTTCAGCAGCAGGGCTATGAAGCCGGCGAGCACGAGCAGCAGCAGCACACCCCGCAGCCGGTCGATCAGCTGGGCTGCGAGGTAGACAACCACGACAACGCCGACGGCGGTCAGGATCGCCCGCAGCGGGATCTTCCTCGCCTCGGCTGCCTGCCACAGCCGCGCCCGCCGGGTCGTGACACGTGGACCAGCTTCGTTCACCGGGCCAGCATGCCAGGGGCCAGGTCTGCGGCGCTGGGCGTGGCCGACTTCCTGCCGGATTCGTGGTCACTCATTAGGTGCAACTCAGGCGCCGAGCCGACAGCAACCGACAAACATGGCCAGCCGGCCTGAGCCGCGCCCTCGTGGTGATAGCGGATTCGGTCAGCCGACCGGGGGCGGCAACCCCCGGGCCGTCGCGACGAGCTCCGGATCCCACTCGCACACCGCGCAGGCGTAGCTGAACGCCGACCGCGCGAACTCGAGCCCCGCGGCGTGCGGGTCCTGGCTAGCGATCACGTCGTCCCAGTCCAGGATGAACTCGCCGACGCTGGCTTCCCAGCGCGCCGCGGACGGTGTGAGTGTCGCGTGGCTGAAGGAGTCGGGCGCTGGATAGGCGTAGGCGTAGAAGGCGGCCGACGGGTACCTCGGATCGCCTGGCCACCAGCCGACGGCGACCTCCTCCGCATTCATCGCGTTGCGCATGATGAAGTCCTGCGACGGTGGCTCGGCGGGCTGCCCTGAGTACATGGTCACCGCCAGATCGAAAGACCCCCACCACGCGTTGACGGGCGTCGAGCGGCCGCGGAACGGCGCGCGGAACTCCGCCAGGACCATCGCAGCCCGGCCGGCCGCCTGGAAATACGCCGTCACCTGATCGGGGTCGTAGCGGCCGTGCTCGGTGTCGGCGTCCAGCGGCACCTGCCAGCCGACCTCCTGCGGCGTCGGATCGATCGTCACGGGACCGGCCAGCCGGCGCACCGCCGCGAGCACGTCCCTGGTGACTTCGCCGACAGGCCGGTCGGGCATCAGCGGGATCAGTTCGGTCTGGCCGCTGCTGTGCTCGATCGCGACGTAGTGCGACCGCAGGTCGAGCACGGCGCCGAGCCAGCCCGAGCCGTCGGGTGCGGGCAGCGCAGCCGTCTCCCATCCCCTGGCGGTCACTCGCAGCGCGGCGTGCTGCAGCTGCGGCTCGGGCGGCGCCAGCGCGACGGCCAGCTTCCCGAGGACCTGAGTGTGCGCGTGCAGGGTGTCGCACGTGGCGCTCCACTGCGCGTACGAGACCGAGGGCCAGCCAGAACGCACCATGACTGAACGCTATGCCGCGCCCAGCCGTGGGCCGGCAGCGACCCTCGGCGGCGCTCACGCGGCTAGCTCTCGCGAGCACCGTGCGTCCTCCGGACTTGACATGTGACCGATCGGTCACGTATTTTCGGTGCGTGGACGAGGTCTTCCGGGCCCTGGCCGACCCGACGCGGCGCGAGCTTCTCGACGCGCTGTTCCGGGCGGACGGCCAGACCCTGACCGCGCTCGATGAGCGGTTCCCCATGACCCGGTTTGGCGTGATGAAGCACCTCAGGGTGCTGGAGGAGGCGGGCCTTGTCGTGACGCGGAAGCGCGGCCGCGAGAAGCTGCACTTCCTCAACCCCGTGCCGATCCGCCTGATCCACGACCGCTGGGTCAGCAAGTACGCAGAGCCCTGGGCCGCCGCGCTCAGCGACCTGAAGCACGAACTGGAGAAGCCGATGGAGAAGATCTTCGAGATCTACATCCGGACCACCCCAGAGCGACTCTGGGAGGCCATCACCGATCCGGATATCCGCCGCACGTACAACTTCGGCGCCAGCGTGACGTCGGACTGGAAGCCCGGCTCTCGGCTCGAGATGGGCCACCCAGGCGCGCCGGGCCTGCTTGGCGACGGCGAGGTGATCGAGGCTGACCCGCCGCGCAAGCTGGTCCACACGATGACCGCGTTGTGGAGCGACGAGGTAAGAAGCGCCGGAACCAGCCGGGTTACGTGGGAGATCGAGCAGGTCAAGGACTCCTGCCGGCTCGTGCTGACCCACGACCAACTGCCCGAGGCCGCGAGCGCCGAGATCTACGGCGGCTGGCCGATGATCCTGTCTGGCCTCAAGACCTGGCTGGAGACCGGCCAGCAGCTCACCACGCCGGGCTCGCTCATGTATCAGCAAACTGACAGATGACGGCGGCAGCGATGACAGACACCCCTAGCACGACGCGCGCCATCCGGGTGCGGACGGTCGGCGTCCCGGTCCGTGACCAGGACAGAGCGCTGGACTTCTACACGACTGTTCTCGGGCTCGACAAGAGCCTGGACGTCCGGATGGGCCCCGGCCGGCGCTGGATCGAGGTCGCGCCGGCAGGCGGCGGCACCACCCTCGCGCTGGTTCCGGCGAAGCCTGGCGCGCCCGCCGGAGTGGAGACCGGGATCCGGCTGTGCGCAACGGACGCTGACGCGTTCCGCCGCCATCTCCTCGATCTCGGCGCCAGTGCCGATGAGGTGCTCCGCTGGCCGGGCGTTCCGCCCATGTTCGCGTTCCGCGACCAGGACGGCAACGGGCTGGAGATCGTCCAGGAATCGTGACCGAGTCCGATCGCACGCTAGGAGTTGCCATGACAACGGTGGTTGCTGACATGTCGGTGTCGCTCGACGGCTTCGTCGCCGACTCCGCTGACCGGGCTGACAAGGTTTTTACCTGGTACGGCAAGCCGCAGCCGGAGCAGTCGCCGCGTGAGCCGACGGGCGAGGCGGTCGGCATGGGTCTCGGAGTGATCGTGTACGGTCGGCGCACCTTTGACGTAGCGCGCGGCTGGAACGGCCGTCACCCGACGGGTGCGCCGGTGGTCGTCGTAACCCACAGCGTTCCGGCGGGCTGGCCGCGCCAGAACTCGACCGTGTCGTTCGACACCGCCGGAATTCAGAGCGCGATGGCGACGGCCGCGGAGATCGCGGGAGACAAGGTGATCGCGCTCGGCAGCCCGAGCATTATTCAGCAGTGCCTCGCCCTGGGCATGGTGGACCGGATCCAGGTCAAGGTCGTGCCGGTCCTGCTCGGAAACGGGATCCGGCTGTTCGGCACGCTCGGCACCGACCCGATCGAGTTGGACGATCCGGAAGTCACGGAGGGGAACGGCGTGACGCACCTCTACTACACCATCGCGAAACGCGCCTCGTAGTGACCTCAGACGGCTCCGCTTGGCATATCGTGCGCTTGCTTGATATAGTTTGCATTAAGACAGCGCCGAGGAGGGGCCATGATCGACAGCAAGTCCGTCGTGCAGGAAGTGCAGAAGGAGCTGCTCGCCGTCGTGCAGCGGGGGCACGAGCAGGTTCGCAAGGGACAGGACCGGGTGCGCAAGAGCCACGAGCAAGCGCGCAAGAGCCGCGACGCCGTGGTCAGCGTTGTGCGGGCAGGCAGTGAGCTCGCGAAGGCAGTCCGGCCCAGCGTGCCGATGCCGCCGAGCGCGCACATCCCGAGCCCGGCCACGGTGCGGGCGCACGCCCAGGAACTGGCCGGACAGGCCATCAGCGCGCAGCGCGGCCTGGCCGACAAGGCCCGGCATGCTGCCGGCCCGTATGCCGAGCGTGTCCTGACCGCCCAGCGAGAGCTGGCCGACATGGCGAGGCACGCCGCCAGCCCGTACGCCGAGCATGTCACCGCGGCGCAGCGCAGCCTGGCGGGGCGGGTCAGCGAGGTTGCCAAGGCTGCCACCCCGCTCCTCGCCGAGGGCAGGACGATGTTCACCCAGCTCGTCAGCGCGCTGCAGCCCGGCCACCCGGCCGCAGGTACGGCAGAGGGGACGGCCCGCAAGGCCGCCGCGACGTCAACCGCCACGGCTCAGCCCGAGGCTGACGCGCCCGACCATCCGGCCGCACCGCAGCTGCAGACCCCGGCTAAGCCCAAGGCCAGAACAAGCAAGGCCAGCACAGCGAAGACCGGGACAGCGAAGACCGGGACAGCGAAGATCGGCGCTCGGCCGACGCCGGCCCGCAAGCCGCGCAGCGCGCCGAAGAAGTAAAGGCTCACAACCGCACCGGAGCCGGGGCGGGCACCTTCGGGCGCCTGCCCCGGCGCGGCTGCCAGCAACCGTGGGGGCATCGTGAACGAGCCGTGGGACTCCCAGATGCAGGCGCTCGGCGCCTTCATCCGCAGCAAGCGCAAGCTCGCGAATATGTCCCTTCGCCAGCTCGCGGAGCGGACGAAGCTATCCAACCCGTATCTCAGTCAGATCGAGCGCGGCTTGCACCAGCCGTCGGTCCGGGTGATCCGGCTCATCTCCGATGCGCTCAACGTGTCTGCCGAGACGCTGCTGGCGCAGGCCGGGCTGCTGCACCGGGACTCGTCCAGCCACGCGGGACCAGATCCGGCGCGGCCTGATATCGAGGCGGCCATCCGGTCCGAGCGCCGGCTGACGGACGAGCAGAAGAGCGCGCTGATTGCCGTGCTCAGGAGCATGCTTCCGGCCGAGTAATCCTGATCAGTCAAATATGTCGGGTTTAGCGACAACATCGTGGAAGCTGCGCGAAGCAGCCGATCGGACGATTACGATACGGCAACGTGACCGATCTCAATGAGCCGGCAGGGCCGCAGCCTGATGACCCCCTGCCCCGGCGGGATGCGCCGCTATCGCCAGCGGGCCTGCCCCAACGCCGGCCGGTCACCGACAGCGAGCAGGCCGGCTGGTCGCTGCAGCGCGGGGAGCCCGCCGCCGGGCAGGGTGGTCCGCTGCCGCAGCGAGTCACCAGCTCCGACGACCCGCAGCCGCTGCCCCGCCGCGAGCCGACCGTGGAGCAGAGCGGTCCGCTGCCGCAGCGAGTCGACACCTTCGACAGCGCGCAGCCACTCCCCCAGCGGGGCAGCACCCCCGACAGCGCGCAGCCACTCCCCCAGCGGGGCAGCACCCCCGACAGCGCACAGCCACTCCCCCAGCGGGGCAGCACCCCCGACAGCGCGCAGCCGCTGGCCCGCCGCGAGCCGACCGTGGAGCAGAGCGGTCCGCTGCCGCAGCGAGTCGACACCTTCGACCGCGTGCAGCCACTCCCCCAGCGGGGCAGCACCCCCGACAGCGCGCAGCCACTCCCCCAGCGGGGCAACACCTTCGAC
>JBOHCP010000332.1:0-6147 GCA_050698875.1 Streptosporangiaceae bacterium
CGAGCCTTGCCCAGACCTGCTGGAGCGCGGCGACTGCCTCATCCCACTCAGCGTCGCCTTGATCGTCTGTTCCTTCCTGAGTCGGCTCGTTGAGCGGGGCCGGGTAGCAGGCCGCGGCGCGGGCTCCGCCGGACAGCTTCCTGATGGCTGTCCCGGCCAGCAGTGCACCCAGGCCGAAGCCCCGCCACTCCGGTACCAGCCTTACCGAGTGCAAGATGAGGATCCGGCTGCCGACCGGCTCGAGCTGCTCGTCGAGGTCCGGGTCGAGCCGACCGTCGCCTGCGTCGAAGAGGATCGCGGCGACGTGACCGAGTTCCGCGTCCTGCCCGTCCAGCAGGGCGAACGGATCGCGGGTCTGGTAGGCATCGACCGGCGTGATGTCCAGGTCGCCGACGTGGGATCCGCCGTGCGGTCCGTTGTCGTCGTCGATGTCAGCGGAGATATGCCAGGTCTCGGGCGCGTCGTCGGCGCCGAACCACCAGGGATGCTCGTGCCGGTAGGTGAGTGTGATGCTCCACGGGCTGGCCGGCGGGACGTGGCCGCGTTCACCGATCATGCGGATGCCCGTCTTTCAGCGGTGCGATATGACGATGCCCATCATGGCCGCCAGGTGCAGGCGACGGGGAACCTTCAGGGAGACGGGCCGATCTTCCGGCTGCACCACGCACCTCGGGCATGCCGAGGTTCAACCAACCCCTGCCGGGCATCTGGGGCTCGGAGCCGGTTAGTCTGCGCGGCGGCCGTGGTGGTCAGCTCCCAACGTGCGCACAACAGGATGCGCAAGGCCTCGCGGTCCCCGTCCGCGCGGGGCGTGGAAAGCCTACCGGCGTCGAGCTGCAGGGCCGTCAGCACCGCAAGGTGCGCATCAATAGGATCGGACTTGCCCGTGCCGCGGCGGGTCTTGCCGGTGGGCTGCGCGCGCTCTATCACCGCAAGCCCGGCGGCTGCCGCCGCCCACTCTGTCGGGTAATCCCAGCCGTGCTCACGGACCAGCCGGACCGCCTTCGCCCTGGTGCTTGCGTCGTACCATCCGCGGGCGTCACGTCAGTGACATGCCGTCTCGGAAGGAGATGCGCACGAACTCGGGTCGGTTCGCCGAAGTGGCATATCTGTGACGGGTCACGCTCGCGCGGACATGCTCCTGATCAAGCCAACTGGTGGGCCAGGCCGGTGCCGGCAACCCAGGCGGCAAGTCCCACGTAAGGCACGCTGTCAGGCGGCCAGATATGTAGCGAGCCAGCCCAGATCACCGGCACCGATCCTGGCAGCAGCCCAGGCCGAGCCGCTCCCCGAACTCTCACAGATGTCTTTCGTGCGCGCCCAGCGAAATGGGCCGTGACACCGCGGCGTAGCGCCATAGTGGATCTTGCCGTTAGTAAGCTCGCCGTCGCCTGCCGCCGGTTTCCCGGTCGGGTGTGCCACCCCAGTGACCGTGGTCAAGTCTGCCGTACCCGGCGGGCGATGAGCCGCGTCTTCTCCGGCCAGCCCGGGCTCATCCCGGTCGGCGCCCTGCTGGGGGCATCAGGGGGTATCAGGACTGGGCGCCTACGGGTCTAACGGATAAGAGCGGGCAGCGAGATGTTTATGGGGTCTGCATGTTGTTCAGGACGAGCGTGATGCTTTGAGGGAGCAGTGAGCAGCTGCGGGCGGGTGCCGGGCAGCGGAAGGGACAGGCACGGTTCCGCCATGCCGATGGTGCTGATGTACCATTCGGTGAGCCCGTATAAGGAGGATCCGTACAGGATTACGGTGAGTCCTGCGCGGTTCGAGTGTCAGATGCGCTGGCTGCGCCGTCGGGGGTTGCGCGGGGTATCGATGAGCGCGCTGCTCGGGGCTTGGCGTTCCGGTCACGCCCGCGGCGTCATCGGCTTGACCTTCGATGACGGTTACGCCGACTTCCTGGACCACGCGCTGCCCGTTCTGTCCCGGTTCCGATTCGGCGCCACCGCGTTCCCCGTCGCCGGGCTGCTCGGCGGGCACAACGAATGGGATCCCAAGGGGCCGCGGAAGCCGCTGATGACGGCGGCACAGGTCCGGCAGGCGGCGGAGGCGGGCATCGAGATCGGGTCACACGGCCTGCGGCACATCTCGCTGCCTGGCACCCCGGCCGCCGCGCTTGCTGTCGAGGTCGCAGAAAGCCGGGCCATCCTGCGGGCAGCCAGCGGGCAGGGCGTGGCCGGGTTCTGCTACCCATTCGGTCACGTCGATGCACTGACCGTTAGTGCAGTGCGCACAGCGGGTTACTCCTACGGCTGCGCGATCTCGCGTACGCCTGAAACGGGGCTATTCGCCATTCCTCGCGCCTATGTTGATGATAACGACAACTGCATGCACCTCGTCGCCAAAGAGGTCAAGCACTTGCTGACCTGGCTTACCCCTGGCTTACTCCGGGGACGCTAATGAGATCCCTACGCTTGTAGGTAAGCGCTAGGCCGCGCGTTCGTAATGCCTCCGGTGCCGCGCTGATGACCCGCGAGGCGAATTACCAGTAACCGCGGCGGGCCTGGCGACGCGCGAGGTCACCACAAGCTGTATCAGGAGTATGCCTCTGCGGATCACGTGGTGCGGGCGGACATGTGGTCCCCCGTTCTGTTCGTCTCTTCTTGCTGGGAGCTGGCGATGAGAGCCCTCGCCGCAGGCGGTGCAGCCACGCTGGACGCCGTCACCGCTGCCGTGCTGCGCGCGCTGGGCCGCGAGGCAACGAGTGGCGAGTGCCGTGCCTCGGCTGCTCATCGTCCCTCTAGGCCACGACCGCCAGAACTACCTCGGACGCGCGGGCTGTTGTTGTCCGCCGACTGGCGTGGGTGCTCTGCCCATCGCCGCCTAGGCTTGCTGGCCGGATGGCAGGCTGCCAAGTCGCGGACCGGCCTCAGTTCCGCCGTCTGCCATCACGTGAAGCGATAGTGGTCGGCTGCCAGAGTGGCCGACGCCGCAGAAAGGGCCCTATCTTCGGGCAGAAAGAGCTCATCATTATGGACGTGGAGGACTAAGTTGGGACAAAAGCAGGGCGGCCGCTGGCCGCGTCGGCTGACCATACGGGTGGGCCGCATCGTATATTCAGCCGCCAAGCGATCCCCGCTGGGATGGCTGGTTCGCCTCCCCCCCGTGCAGCGGATCAAATGCCGCATCCTCTACACCCCCGGCTGGCGGGTGCTAGCAGTCTTGGACCTGCTCGCCGCCGCGGAGGTCCGGGTGTGGGTGGCCGGCGGATGGGGCGTCGACGCTCTCCTTGGTCGGCAGACTCGCCGACACGGCGACGTCGACTTGGTGATCGGTGATGACGGCCCGCCCTACCAGCAGATGGCTCAAGTTCTCGCTCGCGAGGGATTCCGGTTCGCCGCTAAGGGCCTCACCGCTGGCATACCGATACCGTGGTGTCACGTGTGGCTTCACGACGCGGGGCACAGGGTGGAGGTTCTGCCGGTGCGGCTGCACGAGCCGCCGTTCACTACCAACGGCGCCGACCCCGCCGGCGGTGTACAGCCGTTTACCGAAGGTTGCATCGACGGTCGGCCAGTACCCTGCCTTTCCGCCGAGCTGCAACTCCTGCTGCATAGCGGCTACCCGCAGCGGGACATCGACAACCACGACGTCGCATTGCTGTGCGAATTCGCGACTTCCCGAAACGGATGACGACAACATGACAGGCGCCGATTACCATGCTCGCGGACTGCAGCGACTCCGCGTCGCCGTCGGCACGGCCATCCATCACGCGAAAACGCGGATCCGGCCTGGGAGCATCCTCATCGTTCCGGTGCTCGACGCCGAGCCCACGGTCGGAACCTGGCTCGGTACGCCAAAGGTCGACTTCGGCGGCGTCCCGCTACATGTCACGATCATGGCTCCGTTCCTGCCCACACGGTCGGTCAAGCCGCCCGAGGAACAGCGGATAGCGGACCTGGCCGCGGATATCGCTCCGTTCGACTTCGCGCTCACCCATCACAATACGTTTCCCGGCGTGCACTACCTGGCACCCGAACCAGCCGCGCCGTTCGTTGCCTTGACTGAGGCCATTCAACGCCTGTGGCCGGCCTGCCAACCGTACGGCGGCGTCTACAATTCAGTGATCCCGCATGTGACCGTCGCCTTCGGCGACGCGCCCGCCGATCCCGCCGACCTGGAACGCGGCCTGCCGATAGTCACCAGCGCGAACGAGTTGTGGCTGCTCGACCAGACACCACGCGGCTGGCGCACCCGGCGGCGCTTTCCCTTCGGTAGAGTTCTTAGCTTCCGCCCATGACCTTCTTCAACGTGTCGACGGCCATGCCGGGCGCTTGCACGGGCACAGAGTCTCCGGACTCGCCGGGACGGTTCAGACAGCTACGCGTCCTGGTCCGCGGTCGCTCTGCGTGTATCAGGCGCCGACCGACGCGGATCCAGTAACAGTAGTTGGTCTGGCCGCTCGGTCTGGCCTGTCTGCAAGATCTGGAAGCCAACCATAAGGGTACTGGCCGCGAGCGATCGCAGCTACATCGGCGCCGCAAAGAGCCTTTCCAAGGTGGTGGGCGCCTCCAGAATGCGCTCCTGCTCCGGAACTGCCAGAAGGAGCTGACGAAATCGTCGACGCCCACGCCGAGCGCAGCTTGACCCAAGACCATTTTCATGCGTCGCGCTTGGGCCTAGCTGCGGCGCGTGTATGGGACAGCCCCTCCGCAACCTCGTTTACGAAAGGTCGGCAAACCACGCCAGCATACCAATTGGACACTTCCTAATGTCGGCCGCCGAGATCGTGCGAGAGACTCGTCTAAATGGCCGTCGCTCGGCAGGCCGCTGCGCACATGCTTCTTGACGCGACTCGGCCGGCACTTCGGGCAGCAGTCCGGAGGGCCCAGACTGTGGCATTGCCACAGCTGAGGGGCCAGCGCGCGCGCCGCCTTGGCTGGGGCGTCGCGGACCAGGCGGTCTCCAGCCTCACAAACTTCGCCTTGGTCATCTACGTGGCCCGCACGCTGGGGGCTGCACAGCTGGGTGCCTTCAGCCTGGCCTACGTGACCTATGGTTTCGCTCTTAACGCGTCGCGCGGGCTTGCTACCGCACCACTGCAAGTCAGGTTCGCTGGAGTGGACCTCCCGACGTGGCGGCGGGCTGTCGCGAGTTGCACCGGGACTGCCACTGTTGTGGGCCTGGCGAGTGGTGTCTGTGCGCTTGCGGCAGCGGCGCTACTCCACGGCGCGACTGGCGTCTCGTTCCTCGCGCTGGGGCTGACGCTGCCAGGACTGCTGTTGCAAGACAGCTGGCGATATTCTTTCTTTGCGCTCGGGCGTGGCGGCCAGGCATTTCTCAGTGACGTTGTTTGGGCGGGGGCGCTGGTTCCTACGCTGATGGTTTTGCATATCACTCACCACGGGAGCCTATTCTGGCTCGTTCTTGCATGGGGTGCAACGGCAACTCTCGCGGCCGCCGTCGGGCCACTGCAGGCCCGCGTCATCCCCAGGCTGTCGGGCACAAAGGGATGGCTGTCACAGCAGCGGGATCTGGGGCCCAGATACTTGGTAGAGGGCACCTCCCAGAACGCCTCGGAGCAGCTGCGCACCTACGACAGAAGCCTGATGCTCGGCCTGGCTGCTGTCGGTTACTTGCGGACCGCCACCACACTGATGGGCCCATTCCAAGTGATCCTCTATTCGTCATCACTTGTCCTGGTCCCGGAGGCCGCCCGAATACTGCGACGCTCGCCCCGGCGCCTGCCGCTGGTCTGTCTGCTAATGAGCGGCGGGCTCGCGGTAGCGGGGCTCGCGTGGGGTGTCGTGCTACTGGTGGCGCTACCAAGGGGAATCGGGGGATTGCTGCTCGGCCCGATCTGGCGGCCCACATATCCGCTGTTGTTGCCAACGACTCTTCTCATCATGGCCCAAGCTGTCAACGCCGGCGCTGCCGCGGGCCTGCACGCGCTGGGAGCCGCGCGTCGCAGCCTGCCCGCTGGCGTTTTCGCGTCGTGCGCTTCTCTCGTTGGCGCCGTGGTCGGGGCCGCTGAAGGCGGCGCCGTCGGGACAGTAAACGGCAGCACCGTTGGGACAGTGGTTGCCGGACTTTTTTGGTGGTGGCAGCTACGCGCGGCGCTGCGGGAGTCCGGCGTCCGTCGTGACCATAATTGGTTCGGGTTCCAGAGGCCGCCCGGACGCCATCGCAGCCCTGCTGTGGTGGGGG
>JBOHCP010000333.1:0-6140 GCA_050698875.1 Streptosporangiaceae bacterium
GGCTGGGCCGCTCGCTGCGCGGGCTGGGCGGGCCGGGCTTGGCCGACCGGGCCCGGCGGCTGGACGGGTGCGGGACCGAGGCCGGCCTGCGGGGATGCCCCCGCGGCCACCGGGCCGACGGCGCCGTTCTCGGCAACAATCGGGTCCTGCACGGGCTGGAACTGGAAGTTGAACAGGCTGCCGACCGATTCCTCCTTGATGCCGTCCATCATCGTCGTGAACATGTCGTAGCCCTCGCGCTGGTACTCGACCAGCGGGTCGCGCTGACCGTAACCGCGCAGGGTGATGCCCTCGCGCAGGTAGTCCATCTCGTACAGGTGCTCCCGCCACTTGCGGTCGAGCACTGTCAGCACGATGCGGCGTTCCACGTCGCGCATGACCTCCGGAGTGAGCTCATTCTCGCGCCGGGCGTACGCGGCGTGCACGTCCTCCTTGACCGCCTCGGCGATCTGCTCGCGCGTCAGGTGCGCCCGCTCGCCGCCCGCCTCCTCGACGAGGTCGGCGACCGTGATGCCGATCGGATAGAGCGTCTTGAGGGCGCGCCAGAGCTTGTCGAGGTCCCATTCCTCCGGGAAGCCCTCGCCGGTCGCGCCGACGACGTATTCGTCGGTGATGTCGTCGATCATGCGGTCGATCTGCGGCTGCAGGTCCGCGCCCTCGAGCACCTCGCGGCGCTCGCCGTAGACCACCTTGCGCTGCCGGTTCATGACGTCGTCGTACTTGAGGACGTCCTTGCGGATCTCGAAGTTGAGCGCCTCGACGTTGGACTGGGCGGAGCGGATCGCCCGGCTCACCGGCCTGGACTCCAGCGGCATGTCCGGCGGCGTCTTCATCAGCTGCATCAGGTGCGCGATCTTGTCGCCGTTGAACCTGACCATCAGCTCGTCCTCGAGCGAGAGGTAGAACCGCGACTCGCCGGGGTCGCCCTGCCGGCCCGAGCGGCCGCGCAGCTGGTTGTCGATCCGCCGAGACTCATGGCGCTCGGTCCCGAGCACGTACAGGCCACCTGTCGCCACGACCTCGTCGTGCTCCTCGGCCACCGCCTTGCGGCACTTCTCCACCGCTTCCGGCCACGCGGCCTCATAGTCTTCCTGAGTGTCGACCGGCGACAGGCCGCGCTGGTGCAACTGCAAGTCGGCGAGGAACTCGGGGTTGCCGCCCAGCATGATGTCGGTGCCGCGACCGGCCATGTTGGTCGCGACCGTAATGGCGCCCTTGCGGCCCGCCTGGGCCACGATCGCGGCCTCCCGCTCGTGGTACTTGGCGTTCAGCACCTCATGCGGCACGCCCTTGCGCTTCAGCGCCCTCGAGACCCGCTCGGACTTCTCCACGCTGGTGGTGCCCACCAGGACCGGCTGGCCGTTGGTGTGCCGCTCGACAATGTCCTCGACCAGGGCCTCGTACTTGGATTCCTCGGCCTGGTACACCAGGTCGGACTGGTCAGCCCTGATCATCGGCATGTTGGTGGGGATCGGCACGACGCCGAGCTTGTAGGTCTGCCAGAATTCGTTGGCCTCGGTCACGGCCGTACCGGTCATGCCGGACAGCTTCTCGTAGAGCCGGAAGTAGTTCTGCAGGGTGATCGTGGCGAGCGTCTGGTTCTCGTCCTTGATCGCCACGCCTTCCTTGGCCTCGACGGCCTGGTGCATGCCCTCGCTCCACCGGCGCCCGTGCAGCATGCGGCCCGTGAACTCGTCCACGATGAGGACCTCGCCGTTCATGACGACGTAGTCCTTGTCCTTGGCGTACAGCTCCTTGGCCTTGATGGCGTTGTTGAGGAAGCTGATCAGCGGCGTGTTGATGCTCTCGTACAGGTTGTCGATGCCGAGCTCGTCCTCGACCTTCTGGACCCCGGCTTCGGTGATGCCGACGGTGCGCTTCTTCGCGTCGACCTCGTAGTCGCCCTCGCCGTCCTCGCCCCGGCGCAGCCGCGGCGCGATCCTGGCGAACGTCTGGTACCAGATGCTGTTCTGGTCGACCGGGCCGCTGATGATCAGCGGGGTCCGCGCCTCGTCGATGAGGATGGAGTCGACCTCGTCCACGATGGCGAAGGCGTGGCCGCGCTGGACGCACTCCTCCAGCCCCCAGGCCATGTTGTCGCGCAGGTAGTCGAAGCCGAACTCGTTGTTGGTGCCGTAGGTCACGTCGGCGGCGTAGGCCTTGCGGCGCTCGTCGGGGTCCATGTTCGCGAGGATCACGCCGACCTCGAGGCCCAGGAAGTGGTGGATCCGGCCCATCCACTCGGCGTGGTACCGCGCCAGGTAGTCGTTGACGGTGACGACGTGCACGCCGCGACCGCCGAGCGCGTTGAGGTAGCAGGGCAGCACCGCGGTCAGGGTCTTGCCCTCGCCGGTCTTCATCTCAGCGATGTTGCCGAGGTATAGGGCGGCCCCGCCCATGAGCTGGACGTCGAAGTGGCGCTGGCCGATCACCCGGTTCGCCGCCTCCCGGACGGTGGCGAACGCCTCAGGCAGCAGGTCGTCCAGGGTCTCGCCGTCGGTGTGCCGCTGCTTGAGCTCGCCGGTCATGGCCCGTAGCTGGGCGTCAGACATCGCCTTGAAGTCGTCCTCGATCGAGTTGATCTGGCTGACCAGGGTCCTGAGCTTGCGGAGCGTCTTGCCTTCGCCAGCGCGAAGGATGTTGTCGATGATTGCTGGCACTTGTCGTCGCGCTCCCTGCGGGTCATGAGCTGGGTTCTGGCTGGCCGCGCCTGCCAGCGTCGGCTCCCCCGCGCCAGCAGCGACTGGCACGCCGCAGCTCTATTAGTGCAACGGCATGGCGGCAGGCCGCGTTCCTGCTACCGCCATGGTAGGCGAGATCGGGGGCGAAGCCGAGTCCGGCGGGCCGGGGGGCCTGCGCGCGGTCCCGGTGTGCCTGGACGCGTCCAGTGGCGGGGCCGGGTACGCGCACGGCACGGCGCTTGACCACAATGATAGGTATAACGACAGGCCGTAGGAGACGGCAGGCGTAGGAGAGGAGCGGCGCGCATGGCGAAGCACGTGGGGTCGGCCACCGCCAGCGGGTCCGTGGCAGGCTCTGGGTCAGGCGCGGCGAGCGCGGCGGCCGGCGGCACCGGGGTCGCCCAGCAGGGCGGCGAGGAAGCGGCTCCGTTCATATCGCAGATACCGGGCACGCCCGTCGTGTTCCCCACCTTCCACGGCCGCCGGGTCTCCTGGGTCGCGGTGTCGCTCATCATGATCGCCTTCGCCATCGGCGGAGCCGCGCTGGCCAGCGGGCCGATCTGGTGGCTCTTCTGGGCTGGCTTCGGCCTCGCGGCAGTAGGCGTGCTCATGTCCATGGCCATCGGCATCTTCGACGACTGGTACTGAGCCGACGGGCACCTCAGGGACCGCCTGGGTGCGACCGTTAGCGTCAACTCCGCAGAGAGTGCGACCGCTAGGGTGAAATCGGCGCCGGTATTGTTATAGTTTGGGCCACGCCAAGGGTCGCACTATGCCCGCGGCCGGGCTGGCGGCAACGGGCGGATGTCGGTACCTGCCAGTAGCCTGCTGAGGTGGCTGGTCCCCCGCTGCCGACGCCGCAACTCACCCTGACTCAGGACGACGCGCGCCTTGTCACGCTGCGCGCGCAGGGCTTCATCGGCGTGGCGGCGCGCCGGGGCGGTGTGCCTGCCATGCTCCGGCGGCTGGGCGCAGTCCAGCTCGACACCATCAGCGTGCTGGCGCGCTCGCACGAGCTGGTTGCCTACGCCAGGCTTGGCCCGGTCGCGCGCAGCACGATCGAGCGGGCGTACTGGCATCCACGGCCTCCGGCTGCGTTCGAGTACTGGTCGCACGCCGCCTGCGTGCTGCCGATCGAGGAGTGGCCCTACTACGACTTCCGCCGTCGCGAGTTCGCCGCGCGCGGGCTGCGCTGGCACCAGAGCCACCCGGAGGTCTGCGAGCGCGTGCTGGCCAGGATCCGGGCCGAGGGCCCGCTGACCGCGACTCAGCTCGGCGGCGCCAAGAACGGCGGTCCCTGGTGGGACTGGTCCGACACGAAGATCGCGGTGGAGTGGCTGCTAGACACCGGCGACGTGATCTGTGCCCGGCGGGTCGGCTGGCGGCGGGTGTACGACCTGCCCGAGCGCGTCGTGCCCGCGGAGCTGCTGGGCCGGGAACTGACCGCCGAGGCGTGCCTGACCAGGCTCGCCGCCGTGGCGGGCCGGGCGCTCGGCGTAGTAGCGCACTCCGACCTGCCGGATTACCAGCGGATCAGCTACGGTGGCGCCGGCCTGCGCCGCGACGGACCTGCGCCCACGGCTGCCGCATCGGCCGTGGCCGCCGGGCTGGTGCCGGTGCAGATCGCCGCCGGCAAGCGCGGGCCAGCGGTCCGGGCCTGGGCTGACCCGGCAGCTCTGGCAGCCGGCGACGAGGCAAGGAGCGGGCGGCACCGCAGCGCGCTGCTCTCGCCGTTCGACTCGCTGATCTGGCACCGGCGGCGGACGATGCGGATGTTCGGCTTCCACCACAGCCTGGAGGCGTACGTGCCGCCGGCCAAGCGGGTGCACGGATACTTCGCCATGCCGCTGCTGGCTGGCGGGCAGCTGGTCGGGCGGGTCGATCCGGCGCGCAGCGGCAGGACCCTCATCGCCCGCAAGATCACGATGGACGTCCCGGCTGCGGCCGAGCCCATGGCACGGGCGCTGCTCGAAGCTGCGTCCTGGGTGGGCTGCGACAACGTCAAGCTGGTCCAGGTTGAGCCGGCCGGCCTGGAATCGCGACTGCGCGCTGCGCTGTCTGCCCGCGAGGCGTGACCAGCCAGCCTCACTCCTCGCCGGAGAACCGCTCCCAGGCGGACTGTCGGGTCATGCCGAGTGCCTCGCCGATCCGCGTCCACGTGATCCCGCGCTCGCGGGCCTGGCGGACCCAGGCCGTCAGATGCTGCTGCACCTGCGCGGCCGCCGCCTGGATCTTGGGCACGGTGCTGAGCAGCTCCTCGTCGGACAGCCGTTGGTGCCACCTGGCCACCGAGTCGTCGGTCGGCTCGCTCTTCTTCTCGCCCTCCTGCCCGAGAATGTCGTTGCAGAGACCGATGCACTCGTTGCAGATGAAGACGCCGGGCCCGGCGACCATCTTCGCCACCGACCCGGGCGACTTCAGGCAGAACGAGCATGCCACGGTGGCCCGCAGCTCGGCTGTAGTCACGATCGCCTCCGAGAGACGCTCTACCTGTCAGGCTCTGCCTGACGATCACGTCAGGCAGAACCTTACGCCGTCAGGCGCGGCCTGACAAGAATCAGCGAGCAGAACGTGCCCGTTCCCGGGGCATGGCCTTCGTATCGGACCGTCAGCCGAACTCGATGAGCTTCTCCCGGACAGCCACCATCACGGCCTCCATCCTGGAGTGAATCTGCAGCTTCTCCAGGATGTTGCGGACGTGGTTCTTCACGGTGTTCTCGGAGATGAACAGCTCCTTGGCGATGTCCCGGTTGTTCATCCCGCGCGCCACCAGGCGGAGCACCTCGATCTCCCGGTCGGTGAGCCGCGGCGCGGGCACCTGCTGGGGCGGCTCTTCCTCGTCGCGCCGCGCGAGCGCGGCGAACTCGGTGAGCAGCTTGCCCGCCATCGACGGGTTGATCAGCGACTGGCCGCCGTACACGGCCCGCACGGCGGCGGCGACCTCGTCCAGCGGGATGTCCTTGAGCAGGTAGCCGCTCGCGCCAGCCCTGATCGCGTCGAACAGGTCGTCCTCCTCGTCGCTGATCGTCAGCATCACGATCTTGGCGCTCGGGGTCACTTCCTTGAGCGCGCGGCACGCCTCGATCCCGCTGCTGCGGGGCATCCGGATGTCCATGAGAACGACATCGGGGAGCGACTCCCCCGCTGTCCTGACGGCTTCCTCGCCGTCGCCCGCCTGGCCGACCAGCTCGATATCCGGCTCGGACTCCAGCACCATCTCCAGCCCGCGCCGGAACAGCGCGTGATCATCAACGATGAGCGCGCGGATCGGTTCCGGCGCGCTCTTCGGGCCGCCCGGAGCCGCGCCCTTCGGCCGACGGCCTGCCGCCCGGCTCCCCACGTCGGGGAGCGGCACGCCGGAGGCGCCGTCCGCAGGGTTCTCTGATACCTGCGGGCTGACGCCTGGGCTGCGGCCCATGATCCTTCCTTCCCTGGTGGCCCATCCGGATGTCAACACCC
>JBOHCP010000334.1:0-6101 GCA_050698875.1 Streptosporangiaceae bacterium
CCATCGACGTGCGGCTCACGGGCACGCAGCCGGAGTTCGTCGTCACGGTGGCTCACCGCGCTGACGACACCGGCCCCGAGCCCGGCGAGCCTAGCGACGAGGCAGGCAGCGCCAGGATCACGCTCCGGCTCTCGGAGAGCCTCAAGGCACGGGTCGAGACTGCGGCACTGGCCGGCGGAATGTCGGTCAACGCCTGGCTGGTCCGGGCGATCAGCCGGGCACTCGAGCCCCCGCCCGGCGGGCCGCGCCCGCGGTCGTCGCCCCCGCCGCCAGGCCGCAAGGGACCGGGCAAGCGCTACACCGGCTTCGCCCGAAGCTGACGCGACCATCACTCCCGCACTCCAACAGAAGGACACAGCCATGACCACATGGGATTTCCCCTGCTCCGACCCCATCGACATCGCGATCGACTCCTGGAACTCCGGAAGCATCGTGCTGGCCGGCGAGTCGACCGACACGGTCGTCGTGGAGGTCGTCCCGAGTCACCGCTCCAGGGCCGCTGACGTGCTCGATCAGGTCGAGGTCGAGTTTGACGACGGCCAGCTCGCCATCCGTGGCCCACGGGCCATCTCGTCCTGGCGCAGGAGCGGCCTGGACCTGACGATCAAGGCACCGGCCGGCTCCAGTTGCGCCGCGAAGACAGTGTCCGCGGATCTATCGTGTGTCGGCACGCTCAGCAGCCTGTCGATCAACACGGCGAGTGGCGACCTCAGCGCATCGGCCGTCACCGGGGACGTCGCGGTGCGGTCCGCCAGCGGCGACCTGCTGCTGGACCAGGTCGGCGGCGACCTGACCGTGCACACCGCGTCCGGCGACATCCGTGCCGCCCAGGTCGACGGCGTCGTGCGGGTCAACACCGCCAGCGGCGACGTCGCCATCGGCTACTGCGCCGGCCCCGTGACCAGCAAGACCGCGAGCGGGGACGTCCAGCTCGGCGCCGTCGTATCCGGTGCGGTCGAGCTCAACAGCGCTTCCGGCGATGTCGAGGTCGCGGTGGTGCCGGGCACCGGCGTCTACCTGGAGCTGTCCAGCCTGACCGGCACCGTGCGCAGCGATCTCGATGAGGTGGACAGCGCCGAGGCAGCGGGCCCAGCGGGCCCGGCGGTCGAGATCCGGGTTCGCACCCTGAGTGGCGACATCCACGTGACCAGGGCGGTCACCGTACGCCGCGATGCTCACAGCCCCACGCCCGCAGCGGCCGACTAACGCCGCACGCCGCCCAGCCGCGGCGCCACCGGTCCCGATGATGAGGAGTTGTTCAGATGAATCAGCACATGCTTCCCGCGCTCGCACGGCAGCACTCGGCAGAACTTCGCGAAAAGGCCGCAGGAAGTCGCCGGCCCTACCGTGGCCGCGCCCCGCGCGCCTCACTGCGGGTGCGCACCGGCTGGACCCTGGTCGACCTCGGGCTGCGGCTCGCGGCGCGACCCGGCCCAGGACTCCCTAGGCATCCGCGCACCGCCGACTCGTGCTGATCACTCAGCCCGAGCTGACCCCGGCAGCCGGCCGGTGCCGTGCCAGCCAGCCTGCATCGAGCCGACCCCGGGCGACGACCTCGGCAGGCCCGGTGAGCAGACTGGCCGTGGCGCCAAGCCTCACCGCCAGCGTGCCGCCAGGGACGTGCACCGTCCACGGCGAGGCCTGCCAGCCAGCCGGCCGCTCCCCCGCAGACCACGCCGCCGCTACGGCGGCCGCAACCGCCCCGGTACCGCAGGACAAAGTCAGCCCAGAGCCCCGCTCGTGCACGCGCATGGCGATCTCGCGTGCCCCAAGAACGCGCACGACCTCGACGTTCACGCCGCCGCGCGGGACAGCCTGCCCGAGCACGCGCGGCGAACTAAGGTCAATCGCCTCGAGCGGCTGATCGACCACGCAGGCCAGATGCGAGTTACCGACCGAGATCGCGACACCAGCCAGCAGCCGACCGCCTGCCTCCACGGCGCCCTCCCCCAGCACCGCCACCGGGCCCATGTCGACGGTGAACTGCCCGTCCGCTTCGGCACGAACGGCCCGCGGTCCGGCCCTCGTGGCCACCGCTAGCTCCGGCCCGGCCGCCAGGCCCTCCTCGATCAGGTACCGCGCGAAGACCCGGACTCCGTTCCCGCACATCTCCGCGATGCCGCCGTCAGCGTTCCGGTAGTCCATGAACCACTCAGCCGGCTGGTCCACACCCGCGGCTTTCGCACGAGCGACCCGCAGCACCCCGTCCGCCCCGACGCCGAAGTGCCGGTCACACAGCGCCCGTACAAGCTCAGGCGTCAGATCCAGTTCGTCATCGAGATCAGGAACGATCACGAAGTCGTTCCCCGTCCCGTGCCCCTTGGCGAACCGCATGAGCCCGATGCTAGCCGCGCAACCGCCCGCTCCTGCCAGCCGGGCAACGGCCGGGACTCCTGGTGCCGTTTCGGCCTGCACCAGGAGCACCGGCGGTCAGCCGCGATCGGCTGGAGGTTCCGTCGGCCGCTATCCGGAGCGGACAACGGCCAGCGCCTGGCCAGCGATGTCCGGATCGGCCGGGATCCAGACCACTCGGGGATCGCGCCTAAACCACGACTCCTGCCGCCGGACGAACCGGCGCGTCGCCTGGATCGCCTGGGCGGCGGCCTCGGCCTCCGTCCACTCGCCGGCCAGGAACCTGAGCACCTGCGCGTAGCCCAGGGCCCGGCTCGCGGTACGGCCGTCACGCAGGCCAGCCCGCTCAAGCCGCCGCACCTCGTCGACCAGGCCGTGGTCCCACATCCGGGCTAGCCGAAAAGCGATCCGCCGGTCAAGCTCAGGCCGCGCAATCGCGACGCCAACCTGCACGACCGGATAGACGGCCTCGTACTCCGGGAGCGTGGCGCGGAACGGAAGTCCGGACAGCTCGATGACCTCGAGCGCCCGGACGATCCGCCGACCGTTGCCCGGCAGGATCGCGGCTGCGGCTGTCTGGTCGACTGCTGCGAGCCTCGCGTGCAGCGCGGCGGACCCGACCCTGTGCAGCTCGTCCTCGAGGCTGGCGCGCAGCTCCGGATCGGTACCAGGAAACTGAAGCTTGTCGATGGCGGCCCGGACATACAGGCCGGAGCCGCCGACCACGATAGGCGTGCGCCCACGGTGCCGGATGTCGTCGATGGTCCGCCGCGCGAGTGCCTGGTACTCCGACACGCTGGCGGCCCGGGTTGCGGGCCAGATATCGAGCAGGTGGTGCGGCACCCCGGCCTGCTCGGCGCGCGACAGCTTCGCCGTGCCGATGTCCATGCCCTGGTAGAGCTGCATGGAGTCGGCGTTCACCACCTCGCCATCCAGCGCGCGCGCCAGCGACAGTGAGAGTTCGGACTTCCCCGCCGCCGTCGGCCCCACGACCGCGACGACTGGCCGTAGCATGGCTTCAGTGTGGCAGCGCGGGGTATGCCCCAGCGCGCGCGAGGTGCCAGGTGATCACGACCCAGATCTGTTGGGGGAAACATGACGTACGCCGACGACCTCGACACGCCCCGCGACGAAGAAGCCCTCGACGCCGAGGACGAGTTCGACGCGGAATACGAGCCCGTCAACAGTTATGACGACGACGAGTACGACTTCGACGAAGAAGAAGACGACGAGGAAGACGACGAGGACTGACCGGTAGCTTGGCCGGTGCCTGGCCGGTGCAGGGCCGCTCCCGCTCGTCCCCGGCCAAGCTACCGGGTATGAGCCTCGGCCCGTGAGTGAGCCGTTGTCGTGAGCCTGGTCGGCATGCCCAGCAGTACGGAACCGCTCGGTGTTCCGTGTCCGCCATCCCGGCGTTCCCGCGCCTCCCAGGCATCGCCGCCGGACGTCCGCCGCACGCTGACCGGCGCACCATCAGCCAGCAGGTAGTGCGGAGCAGCCCCGGTTACCAGCGTGATGATCACATCGCCGGGTCGCGGCGCCGGGTGCGGTGGCGTGAAGTGAACGAGCCTGTTATCTCGCGCCCGTCCGGACATCCGGTGCGTCGCGCTGTCCTTGCGGCCCTCGCCCACTGCGACCAGAACTTCCACCTCTTCGCCGAGCCGCTGCTGGTTCTCCCGCAAGGACACCTCGGACACGAGCGCGGCGAGGCGCTCATACCGATCCGCAACCACCTCGGGCGGTATCTGGCCCGGCATGGCGGCCGCCGGCGTGCCGGGCCGGATGGAGTACTGGAAGGTAAAGGCGCCCGCGAACCTGGCCTGGCGGACCAGGTCCATCGTGTCGGTGAAATCCTGCTCGGTCTCGCCGGGGAAGCCCACGATGATGTCGGTGGTGATCGCCGCGTCCGGCATCGCCGCGCGGACCCGGTCCAGGATCGCCAGGTACTTGTCCCGCCGGTAGGCGCGGCGCATGGCCCTCAGCACCGCGTCGGACCCTGACTGCAGCGGCATGTGCAACTGCGGCATGACGTTCGGCGTCTCCGCCATCGCATCGATGACGTCATCGGTGAAGTCGCGCGGGTGCGGCGAGGTGAACCTGACTCGCTCGAGGCCGCGAATGCTGCCGCAGGAGCGCAGCAGCCTCCCGAATGCCTGCCGGTCGCCGAACCCCACGCCGTAGGAGTTGACGTTCTGGCCGAGGAGCGTGACTTCGACCACGCCGTCGGCAGTCAGGGCGCCGATCTCGGCGAGCACGTCGCCGGGCCGCCGGTCCTCCTCCCGGCCGCGCAGGCTTGGCACGATGCAGAACGTGCACGTGTTGTTGCATCCGACGGAGATCGCGACCCACGCCGAGTAGGCCGACTCCCGACTGGCCGGCAGCACCGACGGGAAGCGCTCCAGCGACTCCAGGATCTCGACCTGAGCCTGCTGCTGCAGCCGGGCGCGCTCCAGCAGGACCGGCAGCGAGCCGATGTTGTGGGTGCCGAAGACGACATCCACCCACGGCGCCCGCTCGACGATCGTGGCCCGGTCCTTCTGCGCCAGGCAGCCGCCCACCGCGATCTGCATGCCAGGATGCGAGGTCTTTACCGGCAGCAGGTGACCAAGGTTCCCGTAGAGGCGATTGTCCGCGTTCTCCCGTACTGCGCAGGTATTGAAGACAACGACGTCCGGGTCAGTCCCGGCGGCCGCACGCTGGTAGCCGGCCGCCTCCAGCAGGCCGGCCAGCCGCTCGGAGTCGTGCATGTTCATCTGGCATCCATAGGTGCGGATCTCGAAGCTCCGCCGAGCGCTGGCGCCGACCATGCAGACAAGGGTAGATGCTCGCCGGGAGCGAGCCGACCGAGCGGGCGGCCCGGCCGACGCGCGTCTTGCACGAGTGTCCTGATTCGCGGCAGCACCGGGTGGTCTGGTAGGGCACGATATGCCTATGACAGCGAGCGGGAACGAAGCCGACGACCCGGCGGTGACGGCGGGTGCCACAGCAGACGATCAGGTCAGCCCGGAGCCCGAGCTTCCCGCCGTGCCCTTTGGAGAATGGCCGTCGCCGATCACCGCGGCGGAGGTCGCCGGGGCGCAGGCGTCCGGCGTGTTCCCCACCGTTCTCGGCAGCAGCGTCTGGTGGCAGCAGGTCCTGCCGGACGAGGGCGGCCGCATAACGATCATGCACACCTCGGGCGGCAAGCTGACCACGCTGCTGCCTGCGCCGTGGAACGCCAGGAGCAGGGTGCACGAGTACGGCGGCCAGTCGTACCTGCCGATCCCGAGGGCCGCGCTGGCCGGGTCACGCGGACAGCACGGCCAGTCACGCGGCCATCTGCTGCTCTTCGTCGACTTCGCCGACCAGCGGATGTATCTAGCGTCCCCGAACGCCGCCGCCCCAGAGGCACCGCGGCCACTGACCCCTGATCCTGCGCAGGTGCCGGCCGCCGACGGCTCGGGACCGCTGCCAGCGTGCGCGTTGCGCTATGCCGACTTCACCCTGTCGCCGGACCGCACGGAGGTCTGGTGCGTCCAGGAGCGGCACGAGAGCGGCAAGGTCAGCCGGGCCATCGTCGCCGTCCCCCTGGACGGCTCGGCGGCAGCGCGACCCGAGGCCATCCGGACCCTGGTGACCGGGGCCGACTTCTTCGCCTACCCCATCCCGTCGCCGGACGGCAACTGGCTGGCCTGGATCAGCTGGAACCACCCGCACATGCCGTGGGACGGCACCGATCTGCGCGTCGCCCCGGTAGAGAAGGGGGTGGC
>JBOHCP010000335.1:0-6101 GCA_050698875.1 Streptosporangiaceae bacterium
GCGCCTGGCGCTCAGCGTGACAGCTACCGACCCAGCCCCGGGCGCCGCGAACCGCCCGCCCCGCAAGGCACCCTCGTGAGGCCGGCGCCTCCGGACACCCACGGAACCGGCAGGGGAGCCTCATTTGGGTGACCGACGCCGAGGGCGCTGATGGGCTCGAGATTGCGCCGGCCGAGCCGTCGGGTCCGTCCGACGGCGACGAGCCGGGGAGCGCGGCCGCGCCGCGCCGGCTGGCCGCCGGGGCGCTGGGCTGGGTGTCGGAGCTTGCCGCCGCGCGGGACGGGCGCACCGTGGCCGTCGCCTCCCGGGATGGGCGGCTGCGGACCGTGGACGTCGCCTCCGGCGAGGTTACCGAGCTGCCCGTGTCGCGGAAGGGTCCGGTCACCGGGCTTACGTGGTCGGCCGACTCGGCCTGGCTGGCCTGGTCGGAGCCCGTGTCTCCGCAGCTGCGCCAGTTGCGGATGGCCAGGCCGGCCGACGGCACGGTTGTCGATGTCACCGACGGGCGGTTCGTGGACACCGATCCGGCCTTCACGCCCGACGGGCTGTATCTGGCATTCCTGTCGCGGCGCAGCTTCGACCCGGTGTATGACGCGCACTTCTTCGACTTGTCGTTCCCGTACGGCTCCCGTCCTTTCCTGGTGCCGCTGGCGGCGGCGACCCCGTCGCCGTTCGCGCCGACCCGCGAGGGCCGGCTTCCCGCCGGGAAGCAAGGACCCGATCAGGCCGGACCCGGCGAGCCGGGCTCTGGTGGCGGGCAGCACGCCGAGGGGCCGGCGACAGTAGTCGTCGACGCCGACGGGCTGCCTGAGCGGGTCGCCCGCGTGCCTGTCCCTGAGGACAGGTACGCATCGCTGCGGGCGGTCAAGGGCGGGCTTGCCTGGCTGCGCGAGCCCGTGGCAGGGACCCTGGGCGAGGGCGGAGCCGATCCGCTCGGTGACGACCGGCCGCGGCCCTCGCTGGAACGCTTCGACCTGGCGAAGCGCAAGACGGAGGAACTCGCCGAGGAACTCGACTGGTTCGAGGTCAGCGGGGACGGCACCACGCTGGTCACCAGCGACCACGGCAAGCTGCGGATCGTGCCCGCCGACCGGAAGCGCGACCCGGAGAACCCCGAGGACGAGATCACCGTCGAGAAGTCCCGCGCCAGGTACCTGGCCACCCCCGTAGCACTATGGGCCAACGCCTACGCCGAGGCGGGCCGGATCATGCGCCACGACTTCTGGATCGAGGACATGGCCGGCGTGGACTGGCAGCAGGTACTCGACCGCTACCGGCCGCTGCTGGACCGGATCCGCTGCGCCAGTGAGTTCGCGGACGTGCTCTGGGAGATCTTCGGCGAGACCGGCACTTCCCACGCCTCGTGGTTCCGCCCGGCGCGGACATCTTCGGAGCCGATAAGCCGGCCGAGACGGCTGTCGGCCTGCTCGGCGCCGATTTCGAGCCCGGCGAGAACGGCAGCTGGCGAGTCGTGCGGATCATTCCCGGCGAGTCCTCCGACCCGAGAGCACGGTCCCCGCTTTCAACCCCGGGCGCGCAGATCGGTGCGGGCGACGAACTCCTCGCGGTCGACGGTCAGCCACTCCATCTGGCGACTGGCCCCGGCGGACCGCTCGTCGGCGCCGCGGGAAAGCCGGTCGAGTTGACCATCCGCCCGGCGGCTGGCGGCGAGCTACGGCGGACCGTGGTGGTCGCACTGGCCGACGAGCGGCGGCTGCGCTACCAGGACTGGGTGGCCGGGAGGCGCAGGCTGGTCCGCGAGGCCAGCGACGGCAGGATCGGTTACCTGCACGTGCCGGACATGGTCGCAGAGGGCTGGGCCGACTTCCACCGCGACCTGCGCACCGAGATGGCGCGGGACGCGCTGATCATCGACGTGCGCTGCAACCACGGCGGGCACACCTCGGAGCTCGTCGTGGAGAAGCTGGCCCGCCGGGTGATCGGCTGGGACGTGCCCAGGGACGGGGAAGCCTCGACCTATCCGGGCGACGCGCCGCGCGGGCCTGTGGTCGCCCTTGCCGACGAGTTCGCCGGCTCGGACGGTGACATCGTGACCGCCGCGATCCGCAGCCTCGGGCTCGGGCCGGTAGTGGGCACCAGGACCTGGGGCGGCGTCATCGGGATCGACGTGCCGCTGCACGAGCTCGTTGACGGCACCTCGATGAGCATCCCGAAGTACGCGTTCTGGTTCGACAGGTTTGGCTGGGTGTCGAGAACTACGGCGTGGACCCCGACGTGGAGGTGGTCATCTCGCCCGAAGACTGGGCGGCCGGCCGCGACACTCAGCTCGCCGAGGCGATCCGGCTCGCGCTGGAGCGGCTGGCCGCCCAGCCCGCAGCGACCCGGCCCGACCGGTCCGAGCGGCCGTCCAAGCGGCGTCCCCCGCTGCCGCCGCGTCAGGGCTGACCGGGACTGTGGCCCGCAGCCTGCTGTCCGGTAAGGCTCGGCGGGCCACTGCGAAAAACGTACCTCCGGATCTCGCGGGTGGCGGTCTTGTGCCGAATCGGTGACGACCGAGCGGCGATCGGCGTTGCGCTGGACGGTCCGTCCTGAACGTTAATGCTAACCAAGCCAACCTCTTATTTAGGGTTGTACAATATCCCTAGCTTAGGAGCAAGGATGTCTAGGGTTATCCGCCGCCGCTGGCTCAGCGACCAGTCAGCTGCCTCCCGGAGGGACAACCGGTCTTGCGAGTACGAGGCCTACATGCCCGACAGCCTCGCCGGCCGCGCCTTTGCCCTCGACGGTGACGTCGTCGCTGACGTGGTCGATGCGGAAGCTGCCATCGCCAGGTTCAACGTCGAGTCCGCTGCACTGGCTGATACGGAGGCTCTTGCCCGGATCCTGCTGCGAGCCGAGTCCGCTGCCTCGTCGAGGATCGAGGGTCTAGAGATCGGAGCGCGTCGGTTGCTCAGAGCCGAAGCTGCTCGGCAGACCGGTGATGAGCCTCGCGATGTCACCGTCACTGAGGTGCTGAACAACGTCGACGCCATGGTCTACGGCGTCCAGTCCGTCCACCCAGGTGATCAGATCACCGTGGACCTGCTGCTGGAGATGCACCGCCGCCTCCTCGCCGGCACACGCATGGAACGGCACGGCGGGCGGCTGCGCGAGGTGCAGAACTGGATCGGAGGCAGTGACTACAACCCCTGCTCGGCCGCATACGTGCCGCCACCGCCTGAGTTCGTCGCCGAACTACTGGAGGATCTTGCCGCCTTCTGCAATGACGATGGGCTCCCCCCGGTGGCCCAGGCTGCGCTCGCCCACGCCCAGTTCGAGACCATCCACCCGTTCGTGGATGGCAACGGGCGCACGGGGCGAGCACTGATCCATCTCGTCTTCCGCCGCCGCGGCATCGCGCAGCGCGTGCTGCCGCCCGTCTCGCTCGTCTTGGCCACGTGGTTGCAGGACTACGTCCGCGGGCTCGCCGCGACGCGTTACCGCGGACCGCTGACGGCCCGGCAAGCGCACGAGGGCACCAACCTGTGGATCGGCCGGTTCGCGACTGCCGCCACCCTGGCAGTTCGCGACGCGGCGACTTTCGAGAAGCGCGCGCATGACATCGAGGCACTGTGGCGAGAACGGCTCGGCCGAGTACGGGCGCGCTCGGCCGCAGACCTCCTGCTACGACGACTTGTGGGCGCTCCCGTTGTCACTGTCAGCAGCGCCGCCGAACTGATCGGACGAAGCTACGTCCAGACCAACCAGGCCATCAAGCGCCTCGCTGATGCTGACATCCTCAAGCAGGTCAACGTCGGCAGGCGCAACCGCGCGTACGAAGCCCCCGAGATCATCGACGCCTTCACAGACCTTGAGCGCCAGCCCGCCAGTCCCGAAGGCAATACCCTCTCCGGCCAGCCCTCGCGGCGGGTTCCCCGCCGAGGAAGTCTCAGCTAGCGAATTGCCGGCTTTCGCAGCGAACGCACGTCCGCTTCCGGCCCGTAGCCACTTTCTCGGTCAACGCTGTCGACCCCCTGCCGCAAGTTGTTACAATACCTTGTTGTGTAAACTATCGACCATGACCTACGTGATCGGGCAGCCGTGCGTGGATGTCCTGGACCGGGCGTGCGTGGACGAGTGCCCGGTGGACTGCATTTACGAGGGCGCGAGAAGCCTGTACATCAACCCCGACGAGTGCGTGGACTGCGGTGCGTGCGAGCCCGTCTGCCCTGTCGAGGCGATCTACTACGAGGACGACCTCCCTGAGCTGCTCCGCCCGTACCTGGCCGATAACGCTGCGTTCTTCACCGAGCCCCTGCCGGGCCAGGACGAGCCGCTCGGCTGCCCGGGCGGGGCGAGCCAGCTAGGCGTGGTCGGGGCGGACACCCCGCTAGTGGCCGGCCTGCCGGCGCAGGCACCTGCGCACGGAGCGTGAGCGTCATGGCGGGGCAGGCGGCTCGCGACTCCGGTCCGGCCGCCGCGCGGGCTGGCCGTCAGCCAGAGGTGCTGCGGATGCTGCAGGCCGCCAGGGCGCCGCTCAGCATCGCGGAGATCGCCAGCGCGCTCGGCGTGCATCCCAACACCGTCAGGTTTCACCTGGAGGCTCTGGTCCGCGGCGGTCGCGCCCAGCAGGCTCCGGCCAGGCACAGCCGCCCCGGGCGTCCGCCGCTGCTGTACCAGGCGGTGCGGCGGATGGATCCTGCCGGACCGCGAAGTTACCGGCTGCTGGCCGGGATCCTCGCGGATAGTCTGGCTGCACTCCCGGAGCCGGGCGCCCGCGCTGTCGAGGCGGGGCGCGCCAGCGGGCGCCGGCTCGCGCGGCTGGCAGGCGACGGCAGCACGAGCGGTGCAGCCGCACCCGACTCGGCGCACGCGCCGGAACCGGTCGGCAGGCTCGTCTCACTCATGGATGAGCTGGGCTTCGCCCCCGAGACCCGCGTCGCCGCCGGGCAGGCGCAGGTGCTACTGCGGCACTGCCCGTTCCTGGAGCTGGCCGAGGTCAAGGCTCAGGTGGTCTGCCCGATCCATCTTGGCCTCATGCAGGGCGCGATGGCCGCATGGGAGGCCCCGGTGACGGTGCAGAGGCTGGACCCACTCGCCGAGCCCGACCTGTGCGTCGCACATCTCGCTGCGGCCGGCGCGGCATCATGACCGGGACGGCTGTATGAGCGGCGCAGCCGCGGTCGCGGTGGCCGCGACCTTCCTCTGGCTGGGGATGGTCCTGGCCATCTCGTTCCTCGAGGCGCCGCTGAAATTCCGTGCGCCCGACGTGACGCTGTCGATCGGACTAGGCATCGGCAGACTCGTCTTCCGCGCCCTCAACACCGCCGAGGCGATCCTGGCCGTGACCATTCTGGCCTGCCTCGCCGTAGACCAGCCGGGCCAGAGCGCGCTGGCACCGCCCGCGGTCGCCATCGCCGTGCTGGCGGTGCAGCTAGTCTTCATCCGGCGGCTGCTGACCCGCCGGTCCGATGCCGTGCTAACCGGACAAGACGCGCCCCGGTCGCACGCGCACCACGCCTATGTTGTCCTTGAAGCGGTCAAGGTCATCGCATTGCTTGCCGGGGGGATCCTCCTGCTTGCTCAGGGCTCGGGATAGAGCCCGGCGAGCAGCTCGCAGGCGCGCGCGAACACCGCGGGCGTGAGGAGTTCCGGCGCGATCCACCGGTCCAGTTGCAGCCCGACGAGCAACGCGTGGCTTGTGGTCCAGGCTTCGACGGGGGTGGTCCCGGGCAGGGGCCGCTCGTCGTCCGCTGCCGCCAGCTCGTCCAGTCGGCGCCCGAGGTCGTCAGCACCGCGCTGCTCCTGCTCATCGCCGGCTTCGAGACGACGGTGAACCCGCCTCGAGGCTCGCATCGCGCTGGCGGAGCTGACGCGCCGTTACCCGGGGCTTCAGCTGGCCGGGGCGCCGATCCGGCGGCCGCTTCTCGTGCTGCGCGGCTTCGAGAGCGTCCCCGTTCGGGCCCGCTGATGAGCGCGTGCCCGCACTGCGCACGGCCTGCATGTCATCTGCCCGCGCGCTGCCATCGCTCTGAGCTCGCGCTCAGCGCCTGGCGAAGCTGCTGATAGGTCGGCGCCAGCTCGCGCATGATCATCGCGGCCGCCATCCTGTCACCCGCGACTAGCTCCACCGGCCCGGCCAGCACCGGCCCGGCCAGCAC
>JBOHCP010000336.1:0-6096 GCA_050698875.1 Streptosporangiaceae bacterium
GATGTCGCACAGAGCCGCCAGCGTCGTCAGGCTGAGCCGTTCCGGGACCCGTGCCACCAGCCGGTAAACCTGCTCCCGGGACAGGGCAACGCCCCGGTCGGCCAGCAGCGGCACCAGGTCAGTGGTCGCGAACATCCCCTGCTCGGCCATCAGCCGCCGCAGGTGCCAGTGATAGCCCACCTGCCTTTTCATCCCGGGCTCTCCGCGCTGTCAGCACGGAAGGCCCTGGCCAGCGCCGAGCGCAGCATCTGGTTCTTCGCGTCCGACCCGACCGTCGTGTAGATGGCCGTCGTCGACGCCCACGAGTGCCCGACCTGCTGCTGCACGAACAACGGATCAGCCCCGTCCTCAATCAGGTGCGAAACATAGGTTATCTGTAGTTGATCTTGAAAAGCGCCTGGTGAGAGGATGTTTTCGCTGTTCAGGCACGTGAGCGACGTGAGGCAGGTCGATGTGCAGGACCGCGGTGGCGTGGTCATCGGTTGGCGTCCCGGATGACGCGGCGCAGGCTCTCGCGGGCGGCGGTGAGCTCGTCTTCGAGCTCGCCGATGCGGTGCTGGGCGTGGCTTGCCTCGGCGGTGCGGGCGTCGCGCTCGGCGGTGAGCCTGCGGGCAGCCTCCTCTAGCTGCGAGATGCGGGTGATGAGATCGGCCCTTTCGGGTCCTTCGATCTCGGCGCCGAGCTGGAGGCGGAGCCGACTGCGGAGCTTGTCGCGCTCGGCACGCAGCTGACGGATTTCCTGCCGCGCGACGGCGAGGTCGGTGCGCAGGCTGGTCTGGGTGACCGGCTCGATGCCAGCCGGCGCGGCAGTGGCGGGAACCTGGTCCTGCTGCGCCTGACGCTGGCGCGCGGCCTGGACGTGCTCGCGCACTCCGTCGGCGTAGACAAGCCAGGTCGACACCCCGGCCGCGTTAGCGACGGCGGTCGCGGTCACCGGGGCGCCGGCGGCCTCGAGAGACCTGGTCGCCTCCAGTGCCCGGCGCCGCTTGTCCTGGCTGTCGTGCGCGCGGGCGGCCAGCATGGCCCTGGTGCTGCTGGCAGTTGTCATGCGGTCTCCGCGGGGCGGGCGGTGATGCCGGTCAGCGGCAGCGTCCGGCCTGCCCGGGCGCGGCGCAGGAGCTTGCTGGCCTGGTCCACCTCGTCGCGCTGGCCGGGATCCAGCCAGGACAGCGAGCCGCGCATCTTGTCCGCGACGGCGGTGAAGGAGCTGATCTCTGCTGACAGGCTGTCCAGCACGTACCCGGCGGCATCCATCGCGCGGGCAGTCTCGAGGTCGGCGCGCAGGCTGGCGATGTGCTGCTCGATGGCGAGCAGGTAGGAAGGATCGGGCCGGTAGAAACCGCAGCCGGCGCACTGGAAGCGGATCGGGCATGACCCGCCGCCGGCTTTGACGTTGGACGGCTCGGTGCAGTTGCCGAACGGCACCGCGACCGAGGCCCGCTCATATGCTGTCGCGCTGGCGAACGGGGCGGGGTGGCCGGCGGCGTCGGTTGCCAGCGGACCGACTGACCGGATGGCCTGCTGCTTGCGCTTGAGGCTGACCTGGTAGTAGCCCATCGTCGTGGAAATGGCGGCGTGGTCCATGAGCTCCCTGAGCACGTCAACGGGGATCCCGGCATCAGCGTGCCGCTGGGCGTAGGAGTGCCGCAGCGCGTAAGGAATGATCAGCGCGGGATCGAACGGGGCTGGCGTTCCGTCCGGCCCGAGCAGGTCAGAGTCGATGCCGCCGATCTTCGCGGTCCATTCCTTGAACGCCCGCGCCACGCAGGCCGGCTTAATGTGCCCGCGGGTCTGGCGTGCGCGCAGCAGCGGGCTGGGGAACAGCCACCGGTCCAGTTCGGCCGGCACGCGCAGCTGAGCGCGATGCTCCTGCCAGGCCGCAATGATCCCGGCGGTGCCGGCGGTGACCGGCAGCCGACGGCGCTTCCGCCCGGCCTTGTGGTTGTCGTAGATCAGGTTGTGCTGCCCGCCGGTGACCTCGACGCAGCCGGTGTGCAGGCTGACTATCTCGCCGGGTCGGCGCCCGGTGTCGCGCAGGAGCTGGTAGATCGTCTGGTGCATCAGCTGCAGGCTGGCGGCGGAGATGGTCCCGCCCCGGCCAGCCGGGCCCAGCAGGTCAAGGCGGGCATCCAGCTGGCGGATCACCGTGTCGGGCAGGGCCTTGCCCAGCTCCTCCTCATTGGGTTCGTCGTGGACCCGGTGCCGGGCAGCAGGGCGGAAGGGGTCCGGCACCGCGGCCATCAGCCCGCTGGCCCGGCCGTACTCGATGACCTGGCAGAACTGGTAGATCATCAGGTTGCGGTGGCCGGCGGAATACAAGCTCCCGTCGGCGCGCCGCTGGTGGCTGATCGCGTCCAGGATGCGGGTGAAGTCCCCGGCGCCCAGCCAGGCCGGGTCGTCGCACCCGGCGGTGGTCAGCACGCGGGAGGCGGCCTGGCAGGCGCGCAGCGTTTCCCGCAGCCGCTGCAGGTTAGGCCGGGTGTCGCGGGCCCAGTGCCGGACGATGTCGCGCAGCCAGCCCGGCTCGACGACCCGCAGGTCGATCACACCCTCGGTGGCCGGCCAGTGCCGGGTTGCGTTGACCGGCAGTTCCAGCAGGGCCACCTGCCAGATGTCGCCGGTGAACGGGTCGATACCGCAGTACCGGGCCCGGGCCTGGTCCAGGTACCGGCGCAGGTCGCGGAACAGCCCGCGCACCGCCGAGTTGTACTGCAGCCCGCCGGACTCGCAGACAGCCTGCGGGTCGGCGGCTCGCAGCGAGGCGGCATCGCCCAGGCGGGCCAGCAGCATCTTCACCATGGTGGGATCCAGCGGCGGCGGCGTCTGGTCGCGCTGCTGGAGCGCGTAGAGCAGCTCGGTCCGCAGCAGTTCGGGAAGCCCGGCCAGGGAGAACTGATGCGCCCCGAGCAGGGGCCGCTCGCTGGCGACCCAGGCTGCCAGCTCGTCGTCAGACAGCGAGGACACCTTGTGCTGACGCTGCAGCCGCTGCCCGTGAAACCGGCACAGCCCCCGGCGGGTCACGCTTTCCCTGTCGCAGCCTGCCACCCGGCACTCAGGGGCCCGGGTCAGCGGCCGGGCCCGGGCGATGAACACCTCCGCCGGCTCGCTCGTGCCTTTCTTCCGCCAGCTGTGCTCGTGCCGGAAGCACAGCCCGTTGCAGTGCAGGCCGCCTTCGCAGCCGGGCACCGTGCAGCGGCCGGGCTGCAGCGGCCGGATGACCCGCGGCGGCGGTGCGGCGTCGAACTCGGCCCAGCTTGTCCCGGCGGTGAAGCGGGCGCGGCGGCAGCCATCGCAGCGTCCCGACGTGCGCCGTGTCGCCGTCGGGCATCCCGGCGTCCGGCACGGCCAGGCCGCCGTCCTTGCCGATGCCAGGTCGCCGGTAAACAGCAGCGTCGTGCTGTCCCACTCCCCGGCCCGCCAGCGCGGATCGAGCCGGGACTCCAGCCACTCCAGCCAGCCCTGCTCGCCCGGCCGTGCCCGCTGGCTGGCCGGCCCGGCTTCCAGCAGCGCCGGGCGGCTCACCGGTATCGCCTTCCCGCGGCGACGGCCTCCACCGCCCGGCGCTTATCCTCATCGTCGGCATGCAAGTACACAGTCGTCGAGGCCAGCGAAACATGACCGAGCAGGGCCTGCACCACGTCCAGATCTGTCCCTGCGCGGACCCAGCTGGTGGCCGCGGTGTGGCGCAGCACGTGCGGCCGTACGGGGAACCCGCACTCGCGGGCGACCCGCTCAAAGAAGCCTTTCGCGGCGCGGTAGGTCATCGGCGCTCCCATCGGCTCGTGATAGAGGTTGACCAGCACCAGGTCGGTGCCGCCGTCGCCGGCCAGCCCTGACCGCTCGTGCTGATAGGCGGCGTAGCTTTCGAGCACCGCCGGGCTGGCGGGCACGGTGCGCGGGTAACGGGATTTGGCCAGCGCCCCGTTCGGGTTGGCCCGATGCCGGACATGCACGTGCGCTCCGACTGTCGCGCAGCCCAGGGTCCGCGAATCGGGCAGCAGGTGCATGTCCTCGCGGCGCAGCCCCAGCGCCTCCCCGATCCGCAGCCCGGTGTCCAGCATCAAGATCACCATGAACTGCTCGCGGGGCCGCTGGCAGCAGCCCAGCACCGCGGTGACCTGCTCGGCTGTCAGCGCTTCGGGGAACGGCGTCAGCGCGTGCGCTTTCAGCGCCCGCGCGCGGACCGTGCGGAACTGGCCGGACTCCCCGGCATCAAAGCCGGGCGGAGTGAACCGCAGCCACCGCGGCTCCGACAGCTGATCCGCCACGACAGCCTCGATCATCCCGGTGCGGGCGCAGAACCGGAGCATCTCGCACACCGCCGTGATGACCGCGTTGACCGTCGATCCCGACCGCTCCCGCCCGCCCCGCGACGGACTGACCTCAAGCCAGTGCTTGAACCGGGCCAGCTCCGCCAGCCTGATCTGCTGCCACTCCAAGCCGTGCTCCTGGCACCAGCTCAGGAACAGCGCCGCCCGCCCGGCATAGGCCCGGATCGTGTGCGGAGAACGACCCGCACCCTGCAGTCCCCGTAAGAAGTCGCTCGACTCGCGGTGCACGACGTAACCGGGATCGAGCACCACCCACAGTTCCGAGCCATCCACGGGCGAAACAGCCCGTTCAGCTCTGAACGAGTCCATCGTGCCGAACGTAACTGTCGTGCCTCGAAGTAGCTGATATTCATCAGGCACCGGCGTGTCACGCTGCCACGCCAACGTCCCTCATGCAGCGGAAGCACTACAGATAACATAGGAATGCCGCAGGCAGTGCACCGACAGCTCCGCCGGCAGCCCGGCTGCCGACCGGTAAAGCGCGAACCGGTCATCGACCGAGCGGGCCGAGATCCGGCCACCGCGCTCGGTCGGCCACACCGCAGCACGATCTGCGCCCTCAAAGCGCGGGCGCACCTCAGCCAGGTACTCCGCGAGCGCCTCGACTGCCCACGGCATCACGCTGGCCACCGCGCGGCGGCGCGGCGGCGACCCGCGCATCGCCTTCCCGAACCGGACGTGGCACACCCCCAGCTCGCCGAGCTGCTCAGCCGCCGGGTTAGCGGTGAAGTCAGTCAGGTCCAGCATCGTGACCTCCCGGCAGCGCAATCCCCAGCCGTAGGTCACCTTGAACAGCGTGGCATCCCGGAACGCCGTCAGCCACCCCTTGCGCCCCGAGCCGGCCAGCCGCTGGGCCCGGTCATCGGCGGCGTCGAACAGCGACTGGCACTCCAGCCGCGACAGCGGCCGCCGCCCGGCCCGGCCCTCATAGTCCGCGACATGGACAGCGGCGTTGCCCTCATGGCAGATCTGCGACGGCCGGGCCCCGAACCTCTGCTCGCACTCGGTGACCCAGCCGTAGCGAGGATCAGTGACATAGCCGCAGAACGCCGCAACCGCGCCCTGGTAGCCGCGGACCGTTGAATGAGCCCAGCCGCCCTCACTCACCCACCGTTCGAGCTGATCGGGACGCCAGCCCCACGGCCAGCCCTCCGCGAACTCCTGGAAACGGCGCACTGTCCGCTCCCGTGTCTCGATCAGCGACCCGCCGAGGCGGCGGCTGACCTGCTGGCGCCGCCAGCCCGCCAGCATCGCCTCGAATAACTCCGACTCCGCCCTCAGCGGCGTCACGCCCCCGGCCAGCGCCAGCGCTGCCATGCCCCGCCGCTTCATCCAGGCCGCCTCTCCCGCCGGAATCAGCTGCCTCATCGTGGCACCGGAGGCAACATGACCGGATGCCACAGCCTGGCATCAGATGCAACCGGCATGCGCAACCGCAGGTCACGTGGCGTGTCGCAAACCTCCGCGCAGCCACCCGGCCCGCCACGAAATCCCTCCGGCCCAGCACAGCACGCGACTACGCAACCCGCCGAATACCTCCCCGTGTTGCATCCGATGCAACACTGCCGACTAGCAGCAGGGTCGCGGCGCCGGGGTCCGTCAAGTTAACGGTGTAACTCTGTTCTCTGCTGTTATTTCCGTTCCGGTTGTGTCGCGTACTGAAGGTTAGCGCCGAGCCCGGCTTGATACGGGGCGGGAGGCCGTAGCCTTGACTGGCGGCGGGCCGGATCTGTGATCGGCTCCGCCGTTGGGGCCGCTGGTGGCC